>JBKJTV010000240.1:0-3928 GCA_046589985.1 Candidatus Limnocylindria bacterium
GTCGAGCAACCGTCGTGCATCCGCCTCGGTGAGGTTGCGGCGGAACTCGAGGAGCGCGCGGTCGAGCGTCTGACCGGGCGTCGTCCCGGGCTGGCCGCCGCCGGGCGGCGGCGACCCACTCGTTCCCGGCTGGCCGCCACCGGGCTGTCCCGGCGCGGGGCTGCCCGCCGGCTGCTGGCCCGGCTGGCCAGGCTGCTGTCCGGGCTGCTGGCCCGGCTGACCGGGCTGCCCGCCGTCCGGCCCGCCGGAGGCACGCCCCTGCAGGCGGTCGATCACCTCGATGTTGAACTTCGAGTCGCGGTCGGTGGGGTCGGCGCGGAGGGCGTCCTTGAATGCCTCGCGCGCCTCATCGAGCTTGCCCTGGCGGAAAAGCGCGCTGCCGCGGCCGTAGAGCGCGTTCAGCAGCACCCGCCCGTCCGACGACTTCGTCGCGATCGCGTAGTCGGTGAGTGCGCGCGGATACTCCTGCAGCCGGTAGAGCGCGTTCCCCGCGTTCACCGAGAGCGCGGGGAGGTCCGCGCGGCCACGCTGCAGCTCCCGGTAGCGCGCGAGGGCTCCGCGGTGATCACCGCGCGCGTAGAGCGTGTTCGCGGCCTGATTCTGCTCCGCGAACGCGTCGGTGCAGGAGGCCACCACGAGGGCCGCCAGCGCGAGCGTCGCGGGGCGCGCCCAGGGGAAGCGGGCGCGTCGCGGTCGGGCGACCGGGCGCGCGCCCCGGGGCGTCGGCATCGGCGCCCGGTCATCGATGAGCCATTCGATGAGGAGGAGCGCGAGAGCGAGCGCGAGGACGATCTGGTAGCGGTCGTCCGGGATGAGGCCCGCATCCGACGCGATCTCGGAGGTGTCGAGGGCGCGCAGCTCCCGAATGAGCTCCGGGACGGATCCGTCGGAGCCCGTGTGCTGCCAATAGCGCCCGCCGGTCTCCTCAGCGATCGCGCGCAGCGTCGCCTCGTTCAGCCGGCTGATCGCGGGCTGGCCGTCCGGTCCGCGGACACTGCCGGTCGGCCTCCCCTCGGTGTCGTACGTGGGGATCTGACCGCCGGAGGTCGTGCCGACGCCGAGCGCGAATACACGGATGTTCCGCTCCTTATACGGCGCGAGGTCCGGGGTATCCCCGACCGGATACTCGCCGTCCGAGATCACGACGACGGCCTTCTTGGCGGCCGAGTCGCGGACAGCGTCGGGAAAGCCGCCGAGTGCCGCGGCCAGGCCAGCCTTCAGCGATGAGCCGGCGGGCAGGCGGAAGCCCTTCGCCGAGTTGTCGAGCACGCGCCCGAGTAGCTCAGGGTCGGTCGTCGCCGGGTAGCGCACGACCCCCTCGTTCGCGAAGAGTGCGAGCGCGATGCGGCTGCCGGCCAGACGCGTGCCGAGTGTCTCGACGGCGTCGCGCGCGAGGCGCAGCCGATCCGTCGAAACGTCGCGAACGGCCATGCTCTGCGAGATGTCGACGGCGATGACGAGGTCGACCCCAAGGTGCTTCACGTCGCGCGCCCGCACGTCGACGTACGGGCCTGCCACAGCGAAGGCGACGGCCGCGATCGCGAGCACCGAGAGGAGCATCTTCACGCGTCGCCGTGCGGCGCTGCGCGCGACGAACGACGCGCCGCGTCCCGCGAAGGTGACGAGCGCGCGACGGCGCGCGACGTCACCGACGATGAGGAGCACGAGCAGGACCGGAGCGGCGAGCAGGAGCACGAGGAGCTCCGGCCGGAGGAGTCCGAGCTGCTGCGTCAGGGCGCCCGCCGGAAGACCGTCGCCGCGAGCAGCATCTCGATGATGAGCAGGACGGCGCCCGGCACCAGGAAGAGCAGGTAGGTGTCCGAGTACTCGGTGCTCCGCCGCACGCCCACCCGGGTCTGCTCGAGTGATTCGATCTCACGATAGATGTCGAGCAGGCCGACCTGGTCGTTCGCGCGGTAGTACTGACCACCGCTGAGATCGCTGATGCGTCGCATGAGCGCTTCATCGACTTCTGTCGAGCGTGCAGGAACAGCGCCGATCGTGTAGACGCGGATGCCGAGAAGCCGGGCCATGTTCGCGGCGTCGAGCGGTTGGATCTGGCCACTGTTGTTCTCGCCGTCGGTGAGCAGGATCACAACGCGAGAAGCCGCCTGTGAGTCGCGCAGCACGTTGACCGATGTGGCGATCCCGGTGCCGATCGCGGTGCCATCGCGCAGGAGCTTGCCGGGCTGGAGCGGCGTCACGAGCTTCAGCACCGCCTCGCGATCGAGCGTGAGGGGCGAGAGGACGGTCGCCTCGCCCGCGAAGACGACCACGCCAAGGCGATGGCGCTGCAGCTCGCTGATGAAGCTTCGGAGGACGGCGCGCACCCCATCGAAGCGGACCTGCCCGCCCGCAAAATCCGTCGCGAGCATGGACGACGACGTGTCGATCGCGATCACGATGTCGATCCCCTGCTCCACGATCTCGAGAGCGGCGTGGCCGACCTGCGGTCGCGCCAGCGCGACGACGAGAAGCACCGCCGCGAGGACGCGCAGCGGCACGAGCAGCCAGCGGAGCCGCATCCGCCAGCTCCGGCGGAGCGGGGGGAGGAGCGCGAGCGACGAGAACAGCAGGCCCCCCCGCGAGCTGCGCCCGCGCAGGACGACGAGGAGAGCGATGGCGAGAACGAGGACCAGGAGCGCCAGCGACTCCGGGTCGCGGAAGCGCCAGCCGGCGATCGTCATGGCTCGGCTCTGATCGTCGCGACCGCGTACTGCTCGGCTGCGGCCGCACGCTTCATCGCCGAGAGCGCCGAGCCAAGCGCGTTCCGGGCGTGCGCCGGGTACGACCTGCCGCTGTGGAAGCGCACGACCTCACCCTCCTTGAGGATCTCGAAGATCGCCGCGCGCTGCTGGGGATCGACACCCGCCCGCTCCATCTCGAGGCGAAGCTCTCGCGGTGTGCGCTCCCCCGCCGGCAGGCGGTACTGCTCCGCGACGTAGCCACGGAGGATGGCCGTCATGCGCTCGTAGTGCTCGGAGAAGCGGCCCTTGTCGGCGAGCTCCAGCGCCGCGAGCTTCTCGAGCTCAGCGAGGGCCTGCTGCGCCGGCGTGAGCCCGCCCCGTGCGGGCTCACGGCGCCTGCGGAAGAACCACAGGAAGAACGCGACGAGAACGAGCACCGCCACCGCACCGATGCCCGCGAAGACCAGGCGGAGGACCTCGCTCGCGAGCAGCCCCGGCACCGGGAGCTGCGGCTTCAGCGGCTTGATGTCGGCGGCGCTCTCGTCGGGGAGGATGACGCTCTGCACGCGCACGACGTGACCTCCCGTGCTCGCGGTCCCCCGGTCGCCGCTCGGGCCGGTGAAGGAGACCTCGATCGGCGGGAGCGCCTGCTCGCCAACGCGATACGCGCTCACGCGGTAACGGAAGACGAAGCGTGTCACCCCACCGTTCAGTCGCGTCTGCTGCGCGGGCTCGGTCTCGAGGATCTCGAACTCGCCGAGCGCGCGCGGCACGCCCGGGTCCACGACGGTCCAGCCCGTGGCGACCTCGACCGTCACCGCGAGGACGACCGGATCGCCGACGGTGATGGTGTCGCGGTCGACGGTCGACGACACCGTGACCGGCCCGTCCGCCGATGCCGTCGCGGACAGTGCGAAGAGAAGCGCGAGGGACAGGAGCAAGGTCCCCCTCAACTGCGCCTCGAGCGCGCGCTGAAGAACGTCATGAGCGCAGGAACATACGGACGGTCCGTCGAGAGATCGATCGCGTCGAGGTTCATGCGTCCGAACGAGCGGACGCGCTCCGTCTTCCGCAGGCGCGCCGCGGCCGCGTACGCCTCGCGCACCGCGCCCGCGTCGGTATCGACATAGACGAGCTGTCCGGTCTCCGCATCCTCGAGCCCGATCACGCCGATCCGTGGCAGCTCGGACTCGCGCGGGTCGTTCAGGGTGATGGCCACGACGTCGTGCTTCTGCCCGAGC
>JBKJTV010000273.1:0-3502 GCA_046589985.1 Candidatus Limnocylindria bacterium
CGCAGCGATCGCGATCGCAATGACACGCCCTGACCGGATGGATCTCATGCCCACTGCCTCCCTCACCCCGCGCCCTTGAGCCGGGGGTCGAACGCGTCTCGAAGGGTATCGCCAAAGAGGTTGAATCCGAGTACCGCGAGCGAGATCGCGACGCCGGGGAAGATCGCCATCCACGGTGCGACCTCGAAGTACTGGCGCGCGGGTCCGCTCAGCATGTTGCCCCAGGACGGCTCCGGTGGCTGGACGCCGAGGCCGAGGAACGAGAGCGCGGCTTCGAAGAGGATCGCGCTGCCGACGTTCAGCGAGGCGAGGACGATGATCGTGGCGGCCACGTTCGGCAGCAGGTGGCGGAGGATGATCCGGCCGTCCGTCGCGCCGACGGCGCGTGCGGCTTCGATGTAGTCCTCCGTTCCCACCGCGAGCGTCGACGAGCGCACGACCCGGGCGATCCCCGGGGCGAGCACCAGCGCGATGGCGAGGATGAGGCTCGCCGACCCGCTGCCGAGGATCGCGAGGAGCGCGAGGGCCAGGACCAGGCCGGGCAGGGTGAGCGCGATCTCGACCACACGCTGCGTGAGGAGATCGACCGTGCCTCGCAAGTGCCCGGAGACCAGGCCGATCGCGGAGCCGAGGACGATCGCGAGCGTCACCGCGGAGAGCCCGACCGCGAGCGACGGGCGGGCGCCGGCCAGCACCCGGCTGAAGACGTCCCGGCCGAGGTAGTCCGTGCCGAGGAGGTGCGCCGCTGACGGTGGCTTCGTCTGGGACAGCCGGTCCTGGACGAGCGGGTCGTACGGCAAGAGGAGCGGGCCGAACACCGCGACGATCGCGAGCGCGATGAGGATGACGACCGCACCGATCCCGAGCGGACTGGCGCGGAGCACGAACGGCAGGCGCCCCAGGCCCTCACGCATGGCCGATCCGGGGGTCCAGCGCGCCGTAGCCGAGGTCGACCGCGAGCGTGACGACGATGACCATGACCGCCACCACGAGCACGTTGCCCTGGAGCTGCGGGTAGTCGCGCTGGGCGATGGCGTCGAGGGTGAGCCGGCCGAGGCCCGGCATCGAGAAGATCGTCTCGATGAGCACGGTCCCCCCGAGCAGGTGCGAGAACTGCACGCCGAGGACGGTCACCACCGGAATCAGCGCGTTCTTCAGGGCGTGCCGCACGAGCATCACGCGCTCGCGGAGGCCCTTCGCGTACGCGGTGCGGATGTAGTCCTGGCGGAGGACCTCAAGGAGGGCGGACCGGGTGACGCGCATCGCAACGGCCGAGAAATGCGCGCCGAGTGCCAGCGCGGGCACGACGAACTGCTGGAGGTTGCGCAGGGGGTCATCGAGGAAGGGCACGTACACGATCGGCGGGATCCAGCGGAACCAGAGCGAGAAGTAGAGGAGCACGAGCGTCCCGATCCAGAAGCTCGGCACCGAGAGCCCGATGACGCTCACCAGACGTCCGAGGACGTCCGGCCAGCGGTCGCGCCGGATCGCCGACACGACGCCGAGCGGCATGCCGATCCCGGCGGCCACGATGAGTGCCAGGATCGAGAGCTCGACGGTGACCGGGAGCGCGCGAAGGATCGAGGGCAGGACCGGCCGGTCGGTGATGAACGACACGCCGAGGTCGCCGCGCAGCGCTCCCCCGACCCAGGAGAGGTATTGGTCCGGGAAGGACCGGTCGAGGCCGAGCGCCTGTCGCGCGGCTTCGAGGTCGGTGACGTGCCCCGCTTCCTCGATCTTCACCAGCACGGCATCGCCCGGGACGAGCCGGATGAGGCCCGCCGCCAGGACGGTGACGCCGAAGAGCACAGGGAGCGTGAGCAGGAGACGCCGGAGGAGATAGCGTTGCATCGAGGCTCGATCGCGAGTGTAGGCTGCGGGCGGCGTTCCGCTTATCGGAACGAGCGGCGACGCTAGGGGGAACGTTGACGGTGGTGGATCTCGCAGCGGTGTACGCGCACGTGGACCGGAACCTCGATCGCTATATCGGGGAGGCCGCGGACTTCTGCCGCATCCCGAGCGTGAGCGGCGATCCCGCGGCGATGGCCAGAGCCGAGGCCTGGCTGCGGATGGCCTTCGAGCGGATGGGCTGCACGGTGGAGTCGATCCCCGCCGCGGAAGCGTTCCCCTACGTCCTCGCAGAGACCGGCCGTGGTCCGCGGTCGGTCCTCTTCTTCAATCACTACGACGTGGCCGACTACACGAACCCCGCGCGCGAGATCCCGGGCGAGCGCCACCCCTTCTCCGGCGCCATCGAAGGCGGCAAGCTCTTCGCGCGCGGCTCGGCCGACGACAAGGGCACGCTCACCGCGCGGATGCATGCCGTGGAGGCGCTCGCCGCAGCAGGTGGCGTCCCAGTCCGCACGCGCTTCCTGGTGGAGGGCAAGCGCGGCGTCTCGAACCGCTCGCTCGAGGCGTTCGTGGCGCGGGAGCACGCGCGGATCGAATCGGACTGCTGTCTGTGGGAAGCCGGCGCGAAGGACGAGCGTGAGCGGCAGACCATCAGCCTCGGCCACAAGGGCAACCTCTATGTCGACCTCATCGCACGGGGGACCGAGCGTCAGTGGCCGTCGCGCTACACGCTGTTCCCGAATCCGGCCTGGACGCTGATCTGGGCGGTCGCATCGCTGAAGGGGCCGGACGAGCGCGTTCGCCTTGCGGGCTTCTACGACGGGGTGCGCCCGCCGAGCGAGGCGGAGGAGCGCGACGTCTACGCGCATCTCGCGGACGACACGGACCAGCTGCGCGAGCGCGCGGGCATCGACGGATTCGTGACCGGCGTGACCGGACAGGCCGCGCTCCGCCGCCTCTACAGCGAGCCGACGCTCGCGGTGTGCGGCCTCTCTGGTGGGGCGAGCGGTCCGGGCCAGAAGCTCGTGCTGCCTCAGGAGGCGCGGGCGAAGCTCGAGTTCCGGCTCGTTCCCGACCAGGATCCCGCGCAGGTCCTCGCGGCCCTGCGGGCGCACCTCGACGCGAACGGCTTTGCCGCGCTCGAGCTCGAGGTGCAAGGCCAGTGCCCTCCGTACAAGATCGACGCCGACGGCTGGCTGCCGCGCCTCCTGCTCGAGACCGCGGCGCGCGTCTACCCGAAGGGCGCCGTGCTGACGCCGGTCGCGACCGGAATCGGGAACCGCTACGTGTTCAAGCGCTGGACGGCGATGCCCATCGCGGGCTTCGCCATCGGCTACGCCGGCTACCAGATCGAGACGAACGAGGAGCACATCCGGATCGAGGACTACCGCGAGCAGGTGAAGTGGGTGGCCACGATCCTCGCGGCGGTCGCCGCACGATGACCGTCCGCGCGGCACGCACAGCGCCCCGTCGCGCGCGGCCCCGCTCCGCAGTGCGTCGCGTGACCGAGGTCCTCGACACCTTCGCCGGATCGAGCGGCGACCTCGGCGTCTCCGAGCATCGCAGCTGGCGCGCGAGCTCGGAGACGCCGAGGTCGCCGCTCGATCCGGCGAAGGCGTCGAGGACCTCGGTCACGCGACGCACTGTGGAG
>JBKJTV010000252.1:0-3845 GCA_046589985.1 Candidatus Limnocylindria bacterium
CGCCGAGGGCGAGCCGGCCGGTCTCCTCGCGCTCCATGATCGTGCGCGCGACCGAGGGGGTCACGAAGCGACCGAAGGTCGTCTGCGTACGCGCGAGCGCGAGCTGCTCTTCGATGAGGATGTAGCCGAGCGCGATGACCCACCAGAAGATCGACGGAAAGAGATACCCGAGCGAGGGAACGGGCACCGGGCCGGAGCCGACGCTGCCGCTGGTCTGGAGGGCGAACCACACGAACTGCGCGACGGAGTACAGGACGAGCAGCCCGTGCGCGCCGAGGAAGCCGAAGATCCGAAAGCGTGCCACGAGCACGACCCCGCCGATGATGACGAGCGCCGCCTGCAGGAGCGTCGAGAGCATCCCCTGGTCCTTCACCGGATAGCGGTTCGTGAGGATCGAGGCGGCGGTGTTCGCCCAGATCTCGACGCCGAACATCTTCCGGGCGGCGCTGTTCGGAACGGGGTAATCGTCCGGGACGCTGGAGATGGAGTGCGCGCCAACGAAGATGAGGCGGTTCTGCAGGAGGCCCGTCGGGACGGTGCCTTCGACGACCGCCTTGAGCGAGACGACACAAAATTCGCCGGGCGCGGAGCACGGCGACTGCAGCTCGGCCACGTTCGTAGCGGGCGGCGCCGCGTAGTACACCGGCGTGCCGCCGCCCTGATCGAGCGGGATCACGCGTGTCGCGAGCGGCGCGGGGATGGTGAGCCGGTCGCCGTCGATCTGCGCCTTCGCAAGGTCGGCGCGCACATGTCGCGCGGCCGCGACGAGCGGGAGCGAGTACAGACGACCCTGCGGCGTGTCGATGATCATCTGCGCGGTCCGGACCCGCCCGTCGTCGTCCGGATGGATGTTCACCGCGCCGAGCGAGAGCGCGACCTCACGGAACAGCTGCAGCGGCACCTCGGCGTCGGTGAACCGCGTCGTGCCACCGGTGCCGGTCCCGGAGCCCTTGCCCTGCATCGCGAGGACGACGTTACCGGCGTCCTTGATCGCCTCGGCGAGGGCCTGGTCATCGGCGGGCCGGTCGGAGCGGTCGAAGAACGAGACGTCGAAAGCGATGACGGAGGGCCGCAGGGGCTTCAGCGCCTTCAGCAGATCGGCGTACGCCTGACGAGGCAGCGGCCACCGCCCGTACTGCTTGATCGTGGCGTCGTCGAGGGCGACGATCGTGATCTGGTTCGAGAGCCTGCCGGGGTTGTTCGTGATGAACGTGTCATATACGGCGGCCTGAAGGTTCGTGTCGAAGGACTTCGACACGGTGAGGAGCGCGGTGAGGCCGACCGCGAGCGCGCAGATGAGCGCGATGACGGCCCGCTGTCGGAACTGCCGGCGCGCGAACATGCCGCTTCCCCTCCGGCCCGCCTCGCGGGTCGAGTCATGGTATCGCCGCGAGGCCTCCGAGCACCCCCCTCAGGACGGAGATCGAGCGGTCGTAATCGGCGAGCAGGAGGCGCTCGATGGGCGTGTGGTCGTAGCTCGCGTCGCCGGGACCGTAGGCGACCATCGGGCAGCCCCACGCCGGGGCCAGGATGTTCATGTCGCTCGTTCCGCTCTTCGCCTTGAACGCGATGCGCCCGCCCTGGGCCGCGATGGCACGCGCGAAGGCCTGCGCGAGCGGGGAGCTCCGGACCGTCCGAACGGGCTCTTCCGCACCTGTCCGGATGACCGTGACCGTGGCATCGCCCGCACGTTCGGGTGTGATACGCCTCACCTCCCGCTCGACTTCGTCCACCGTGACCCCGGGAGGCAGGCGGTAGCCGACGACGAGCTCGGCGCGCTCGGCCAACCCGCCCGCGAAGCCGGCGGAGATGCCCTCGAGCCGGCAGTCGAGCCGCGCGAAGCCCGCACCATCACGCAGCTCGGCGGCGGACCGCAGGGCCGACCAGACGGCGAGGGCCTCCTCGCTCACGGTCGGGCCAGGCGCCGCGCCGTGACGTGCGGGGCGCTCGAGCATGACGCGGAAGACGAGACGACCCTTGTAGCCGACGGTGACGCCATCCCAGCCCGAAGGCTCGCCGACGACGCACCAATCCGGCGCAGGCAGCGTCGCGCGGTGACGCGCGCCGGCGCTCGTCGCTGACTCCTCCTCCACCGCCCCGACGACGGTGATCCGGAGCCCGGCCGGCGGCGCGGTCGCGGCGGCGACGAACGCGGCCAGCGGCCCCTTCGCATCGACGGCACCCCGTCCGACGAGCTCGCCGTCCTCGATGCGCACCGGGATCTCGCCGGGCACCGTGTCGATATGCCCGAGGAGCACGACGTGGCGCGGGCCTGCGCCGATCTCGCCGACCGCGTTGCCCGCGTCGTCGACGCTCGCGCGGAAGCCGCGCTCGGCCATCCGCGCCACGAGCCATTCGACGGCCTCGCCTTCACGCTGCGAGAGGCTCGGGATCTCGACGAGACCCCGCACCAGTGCCTGGTCGTCGCGCATCAGGCCAGCGCTCTCGCCGTCGCCTCGATGACGCGCGACACCTGCGCTTCGGTGATGACGAGCGGAGGCAGATAGCGCACGACCGTAGGACCCGCGCCGAGCGCGAGCACGCCCTGCTCCTGGAGCGCGCGCAGCGTCGGGCCGGCGTTCTCTTTCAGCTCGATCCCCGCGAGGAGCCCGAGCCCACGGACCTCGCGCACCTTCGGGGACCCGATCGCGGCGAGCCCGGCCTGGAGCTGGCGGCCTCGCGCTTCGGCGTTCCGCGCGAGGCCGAGCCGGTCCATCTCGCCGATCGCCGCGACCGCCGCGGCGCAGGCAAGCGGATTGCCGCCGAAGGTCGAGGAGTGCGCGCGCTTCGGCAGCTCGCCGAGAGAGCTCGCGAACGCGATCGCACCCATCGGGACGCCTCCCGCGATGGATTTCGCGAGGCAGAGCAGGTCGGGCACGAGCCCGAACCGCTCGATGGCGAAGAACGTCCCGGTACGGCAGAAACCGGTCTGCACCTCATCGATGATGAGCAGGGCGCCGCGCTCGCGGCAGAGGCGGGCAGCCTCCTGTGCGAACTCGGCCGTCGCGGGACGCACCCCACCCTCGCCCTGGACGAGCTCGAGGACGAACGCCGCGGTGTCCGGGGTGATCGCGGCGTCGAGGACCTCCGGCTTGTTGAACGGGACGTGCGAGAACCCCTCGAGAAGCGGCCCGAACAGCTCGCGGTACTCGGGCCCCCAGGTCGCAGAAAGAGCGCCCAGTGTCTTCCCGTGAAAGCCGCGCATCGTAGCGACGACGCCGCGGCGCTTCGTAGCGAGGAACGCGAACTTCAGCGCGCCCTCGATCGCCTCGGTGCCGCTGTTGCACAGGAAGATCCGATCGAGCTCCGCCGGCAGGTGCCGGGCGAGCGCTTCATAGGCCTCCGCTCTGCGGTCGTTGTAGAAGAGCTCTGTGCAGGTCGCGAGGATGCGTGCCTGGGCCGCGAGCGCCTCGGCGACCGCGAGGTTCCCGTGGCCGAGATTCGCCGAGCCCTGACCACCGACGCAGTCGATGTACTCGCGGCCATCGGAATCCCACACGACCGCGTCCTTCCCGTGGACGATCGCGAGGTCCCGCTTCTGGTAGAGGCCGGAGGTGTGGGCAGCCTCGCGGGCGATGAAGTCCGTCAAGGGACGATGACCGTGCCCGCACCAGCATCCGCGCCGGCTCCCCGGATCCGTACGCACGGCACCCCGCCGGCGAGCGCCTCCTTCGCGGCGAGCACCTTCTTCTTCATCCGGCCGCCCGCGAGCGCCTCCGCCTCCGCGACCGTCGCGCGGGCGACGACGCTCGCCGGATCGCCGATATCGCGGAGCAGGCCGGGCACGTTCGTGAGGATGAGCAGCTCGTCCGCGTGGAGCGCCGAGGCGATGCGTGCCGCAGCGC
>JBKJTV010000306.1:0-12261 GCA_046589985.1 Candidatus Limnocylindria bacterium
CGCGACCTGAGCTTTACAAAAGCCCTGCTCTACCAACTGTGCTACCCCGGCAGGTGCGCGAAGAAATCATGTCACGCGGGTGGTTCGTCGTGCCAGAGGCGCTGCATCTCCTCCGACGCGGCAAGCACTTCATCCAGCGTGCCACGTGCGTCGACGCGCCCATCCTTCAGGACGATGATCTGGTCAGCCTGGCGCAGCGCGGGCCGGCGATGCGACACGGCAAGCACGGTCGGCCGTTCCGCGCGAGAGGCCGTTCCGCCGAGGAGACGATCCCAGAGGACGCGCTCAGTGTCCACGTCGAGTGCGCTGGAGAGATCGTCGACGACGAGCAGTTGCGGATCGCGCACGAATGCGCGCGCCGCGGCTGCGCGCTGGACCTGACCGCCGGACAGCCTGACTCCTTTCGAGCCAACGAGCGTGTCCAGGCCGCGCTCGAGCTGCGCGACATCCTGCTCGAGGACGGAGGCATGCACGGCGTCCAGCAGGCGACCGTCGGCATCGGGCATTCCGAGCAGGATGTTCTCGCGCAGCGACCCGCTGAAGAGGCGCGGGAGCTGAGGGACGTAGGCGCAGCGCGCCGGCACGAAAAAGGCCGCACGATCAGCGACGACCTGATCGTTCCAGCGGATCTCTCCGGCATCCTGCGGCAGCAGCCCCAGGAGGACGCGGAGAAGCGTGGTCTTGCCCGCGCCGACACGCCCGGTCACCACCGTGAAGGTTCCGCGCTCAAGGCGGAGCGAGACATCGGCGATGCCAGCCCCGGCCGCATCGCCCGGCCGGGGCTCGTGGCCACGGTGGCGGTACGACAGCCCAACGGCCTCGACCCGCCGGAGCGGCTCGGCGCCAGCGGATCGGATGGGCGCACCCGGGAGCGGGCCCCGCAGGTGGAGCGGAGCATGCGCGACCAGCCCGCCGGCGCGCACGCCCGCGGTACCGCCCCGCATGAGCGCGAGCATGCGTCGCACCGAGATATCGAGCTGCTTGTATTGCGTGAGGAACAGACCGGCGAAGACGCTGAAGTCGGTGACGAAGCCGAGATACGAGACGAAGAGCGCGAAGTCGCCCACGGTGAACGTGCCGTCGCGCATCGCCTGGGCGCCGAGCAGCAGGATGAGGCCTGTCCCAAGGTAGATCGTGTTCGAGTAGAGCGAATTGGTCAGGAGCGCGAACGCGCGCTCGCGCAGGACGGAACGGCGGCGCACGTCACTCAGCCGGCGCAGATGGCCGACGACGCCGCTCTCTGCGCGCGCGATCTGCACGGCCTGGACGGCACCGAAGATCTCACCGATCGCACCGGTGACGCGGCTCGTCGCCTGCTGGCTCGCGGCGCGGGAGCGCTGGAGGCGCGTCGTGGCGACCTGCCCGACGGCGACGATGACGACGAGCGGCACGAACACGAAGACCGCGATCGTTGCATCGATGCTGAGGAGGATCGCCATTGCCACGGCCGCGAAGACCACCTCGCCGATCATGTCGATCGTCCAGTCCGCACCGTTCTCGGCATGCTGCACGTCGTCGCGCAGGACGCTGAGAGCTTCACCCGGCGTGCGGTCGAGGGCACGCGCACCCGGGCGGCGCAGCACCTCGGCGAGGATGTTCCGCTGGAGCAGGGCGCTCGTGTTGAAGCGGAACGGGACGTCGACCATCATCCCGGCGCTCCACAGGGCCGCATGGGTCGCTCCCGCCCCGACGAAGAACGCCGCGAACCACAAGAGAGCCGCGTTGTCCGCGCTGCCGAGCTGGAGCGCGTCGAACGCCCGCTGCGCGACGAGCCCGGTCAGCAGGCGCGAGGTATACACGCCGATCCAGATGAAGCTCTCGCCGCCATACAGCCAGGGGCGGTAGGTCGCCATGCGCCAGAGGAACCGGCCCGTGGCGACCGTGTCGTCCGGGCGGAGCGTTGGCGTCATGCCGGTACCTGCTCCAGCGCGGTGCGAAGGAGCGCCGCGAAGCGCGATGACGGATCGGTCGCGAGTGAAAGGCGTGTTCCCTGCTCGACGACCTGTCCGTCCTCGAGGATGATGATCTCGTCGCAGCGCTGCACCGTCGCGAGACGATGTGCGATGACGATCCCGGTGCGATCCGCCAACAGCGCGTCGATCGCCCGCTCGATGTGCCTCTCGGTCGCCGGATCGAGGCGTGACGAGGCCTCGTCAAGGATGACGAGGCCCGGGTCGCGCAGGAACACGCGGGCAAGAGCGAGGAGCTGCGCCTCGCCCGCGGACAGCGCGCCGGCGGTCATGAGCGAGTCGAGATCGCCCTCCCTCCCGGCACCCGGCAGCCGGCGCAGCCAGCCTCCAAGGCCGATCCGCTCGAGCACGGCCAGCACGTGCTCGTCGCTGATCGAGGCATCGAAGAACGTGAGGTTGTCGCGTACGGTCGCGTAGAAGAGTTGGACATCCTGGCTCACGAGCGTCGCCCGGCGCCGGACGTCCTCGAGCGCTGCGTCGCGGAGAGCGACGCTGCCGAGCGTGACAGTGCCGGACGACGGGTCGTAGAAGCGAAGGAGCAGACGCGCGAGTGTCGTCTTGCCGCTTCCCGTACGCCCGAGCACACCGAGCACCCGGCCAGGCGCGAGCCTGACGGACACGTCGCGAAGGACCGCGTCCCCCGTCGGCTCGTACGCGAACGTGACGCCGTCGAGCTCGACCGCGAGCGGTCCGGCGGGGAGCGGGATGCCCCGCCCCACCGGCAAGCGGGACTCGATCCGAAGCAGCTCGTCGATCCGCCCGATGCTCGCGAAGGCGCGCTGCATCTCCTCCAGCTCGTGCCGCAGCTGCTCGATCGGTCGGCGCAGCAGCTCCGTGTAGTGGAAGAACAGATAGACCGTACCGAGCGTGATCGCCCCGGCGCTCCAGAGATACCCCCCGACCCCGAAAGCGATCGCACTTCCAAGCGCGAAGGTCACCGTCGTCGTCGAAAAGATCACCGTCATGGCCAGCCCCGCGCGCCACCGCGCGGCGAAGACGGACCGGTGCTGCAGAGCGAGGCCGTTCAGCACGTGCCACTCCGCACCGCTCGAACGGATGTCCTCTGTCCCGGCGAGGTGCTCCGCGAGGAAGCCGAACAGCTGGGCCGAGACCTCGCGCACGCGCCCCCACTGCCGCACCGCGATCCTGCGCAGGCGGCCGAGCAGGAGGAGTGCGGTGAGCGCGAAGGCCGCGAGGGCCGCGCCCGCCCGCAGATCCTCGGCAGCGACGACCACGAGCACGCCAACGAGCAGGGCAAGGTTCCCGATGACGTTCACGGCGAAACGCGAGAAGAAGCCTCCGAGTGCGGTGACATCGCCGTCGATCCGCTCGATGAGCTCACCAGCCGTCCGTGCCTTGTGGAAGGAGAGGTCCAGCTGGAGCAAGTGGAGCGCGAGGTCGGCGCGGAGCGCATTCGTCGCGCTCCACCCGACACTCTCGCCGATGTACTGCGCCGACGAGCTGATGAGCGTGTTCACGAGCGCGACGCAGACGAAGACCACCGCGACGGCCGCCAGCTTCCCGACGTCCCCTCCGCTGATGGCCGAGTCGATGAAGAAGCGCAGGAGCTGCGGATTCGCCAGCTGCAGGCCGATGCCCGCGGCGAGCAGGATGGCCAGCACGAGGACGCGCGGCCACTCCGGCCCTACGTACCGTTGGAACAGGTCGAGGTAGCGCCCGTTCCTGCGCAGTGCGCTAGTCCTCGGCGGCCTTCTTCGTCGTGCTCTTCCGCGGGGTCGTCGACTTCCGCTTCGGCTTCGCCACCGCCTCCACCTCGGGCTCCGGCTCCGGCGTCGCCTCGGCTTCCGGCGCGTCCATCATCGCTTCGTCGTCGTCCTGCTGATCCACATGATGCAGCGCTTCGCCCGCCTGCCCCTCGTCGCGCTCATCACGACCGAGCTCGGGCATGGTCGCCGCCGGCTGCTCCGGTCGCGGCGTGCGCGTACCGGGTGGCGCCGCGTCGCGACGGCGCTGACGGAGCGCTTCATAGAGGAGGATCGTGCCGGCGGCCGCCGCGTTCAACGACGACACCTTCCCCTCCATGGGGAGGCGGACGACCTCGTCGCAGCCCTCGAGCACGAGACGGCGGATGCCCTCGCCCTCGCCGCCTATGACGATCGCCGTGGCGCCGCGATAGTCGACCTCGTCGTAGAGCATCTCGCCGGTCTCGTCCGCCCCGACGACCCAGATGCCCTTCTCCTTCAGCGCATCGATGGCCTGGCGGAGGTTCGCGACGTCCGCGATGAGCAGGTGCTCGCTCGCCCCGGCACTCGTCTTCGCGACGGCGGCGGTGACGCCGACCGCCCGATGGCGCGGGATGACGATGCCGTCGACGCCGGCACCTTCAGCCGAGCGGAGAAGGACGCCGAAGTTCTGCGGGTCCTGGAGCGAATCGACAATGAGCACGAGCGGCGCCTCCTCGACCGTCTCGAGATGGAGCATGAGCTCGTCGAGATCGACCGCCTTTCGTCCCTCGACGATGGCGACGACGCCCTGGTGCTCTTCGATCGGCGACATGCGAGCGAGATCGAGCTTGTCGACGTAGTTGACGAAGATACGGCGCTGCTGCGCTTCAGCGATGAGGTCGTTCACCGCACCGGTGCGGGTACCGCGCTCCTGGGACAGGTAGAGCTTGCGCACCGCCCGCCCGGAACGCATCGCCTCGAGGACGGCGTGCGGTCCCGCGATCGGCTCGCCCGCATCCAGCGCGGGGGCGCTGGCCGCGCCACCGGTCATCCGCCGGACCTGGTCCTGAAAGCCAGGCATGGGCCGCCCACGTGGAGCGCGCATCGGCAGGCCGCCCGGTCGGCCACCCATCGGCGGGCGGAAGGGCTGGCCGAGGGGGCGTGCGCCGAAGCCGCCGCCCGCAGGGCGGAAGCCGGTGCCGCCCGGCCGCGGGTAGGCGCCACCGGGACGCGGGGCCGGGGCCGGCCGCTGGCCGAAGCCGCCGATCGATGTCGGCGGGCGCCAACCACGATTCTGCTGACGCATCTGGCGCCGCTCGTACGCGGCGATCTCATTCGCCTGCTGAGCGCCTTCCTCATCGACATGACGCGGCGCTGGCGCACTCGGTGCCCGGAACGGCGCGGCCTGCGGGCGGAACGGCGCGGCCGGACGGAACGGCGCGGCCTGCGGGCGGAAGGGCATCGCGCCGCCCCGACCGCGGCGCCCGCGGCGTCGCGGTCCCCGATGCGTGTTCCCGTCGGCGTCCGGCGGTCCGCCTTCCCCGCCTTGTCCCGGATTCGGTCCCTCTTCGTTCATGATCGTCCCTCGTTCCCTTGTGGCGGCACGCGCTCCCAGCGCTGGCCTGCCTTCGTGTCCTTCACGTGGATCCCGCGCGCTTCCAGCAGCCCGCGGAGCTCATCGGATCGCTCGTAGTCGCCGATCGACCTGACCTTCTCGCGCTCGTCGAGCAGCGCCCGCTCCTCGTCCGTGAGGTGCAGCGCTCCCTCGATCCACTCGCGGACCCCGAGCCCGAGCACGCGATCCATGTCGAGAAGGAGGCCTAGAGCGCGACTCCGCTCGCCGTCGGTCGGTGCATTTGCCAGTCCCAGCGCCGACTCAGCCGCCGCGAGCGCCCGCGGCGTGCTTACATCGTCGCATATCGCGCCCTGGAACTCCTGGCGGATCGGATCCGTCGGCTCGAGGGCGGCGACCGCGCCTCCGGTCGCCTGCGCCGCGGCGACCACACTGCTCCGCCAGCGCCCGAGGCGCTTCTGCGCCTGGGCGAGAGCGTCCTTGCTGAAGTCGAGCCCCTTGCGATAGCTCGCGCCGAGGACGAACACACGGAACGCGAGCGGCTCGAAGCCCCACTCTTCGAGATCGCTCAGGAGATACAGGTTCCCAAGCGACTTGTGCATGCCACCGCCGTCGACGCGGAGGAAATAGACATGCACCCAGTGGCGGACGAACGGCCTGCCGGTCGCGGCCTCGGACTGCGCGATCTCGCACTCGTGATGCGGAAAGAGGTGATCCTCGCCGCCGGAGTGCATATCGAAGGTCTCGCCGAGGTACTTCATCGACATCGCCGAGCACTCGATATGCCACCCCGGCTTCCCATGACCCCATGGCGAGTCCCACTGCTGACGGTCCTCCGGTTTCGCACCGCGCCAGAGTGCGAAGTCGGCGGCATTCCGCTTGTGCGGGTTCACCTCGATCCGCGCGCCGGCCAGCCGGTCCTCCGCGAGCTCGCGATTCAGTCGCGTGCCGTAGCCCGGGAACGTCGAGATGTCGAAGTAGACGCCGTCGGGCGCTGCGTAGGCGTGGCCCTTGTCGATGAGCTTCTTGATGAGCTCGATCATCTCCGGGATGTGATCGGTCGCCTTCGGCATCACGTGCGGATCGAGGATGTTCAGCTTGCGGCGATCGCGCATGAAGACCTCGGTGTAGTGCGCGGCGATCTCGAGTGGGTCCTTGCCCTCGCGCCGCGCCGCGACGTCCATGCGGTCCTCGCCCTCATCGACGTCGCCGACGATCGCGCCGACATCGGTGATGTTCATGACCTGGCGGACATCGAAGGCGAGATAGTCGAAGGTCCTGCGGATGACGTCGGCAACGATGTAGCGGTACAGGTTGCCGATGTGCTGGTAGCCCCACACGGTCGGCCCGCAGTCGTAGATCCCGACCTTCCCGGCCTCGAGCGGCTCGAAGCCACGGACCGTGCGGGTGGCGCTGTCGTAGATCCTGATCGCGGGCGTGTCCGCCAGGTGATGCCCCTCTCCGCCCGCCTTCGGGCGTGCCTTACCGGGTGATGAGTGCGACGGCCATTGCCGCGATGGCCTCCGACGCGCCGATCGCGCCCAGACCCTCGTTCGTCTTCGCTTTCACGCTCACCATGTCGACGTCGATGTCGAGCGCTTTGGCGATCGCCTCGCGCATCGCGGCGGCGTGCGGCGCGATCCGGGGCGTCTCGGCGATGACGGTAGCGTCGAGCGAAGCCACCCCGTAGCCGGCACCCCTCACGAGCGCGCCGACGCGGCGCAGCAGCGCAAGGCTATCCGCACCCGCATACGCCGGATCGTCGCTCGGGAACTGCGCGCCGAGGTCACCGAGGCCAGCGGCTCCGAGGAGCGCGTCCATCACCGCGTGAAGGAGGACGTCGCCGTCGGAATGGCCGGCTAGGCCGGTCGGATGCTCGAGCACGAGGCCGCCGAGAACGAGTCGGCGATCGGGTGCGAGGCGGTGGATATCGTAGCCGAACCCGACCCGCGGTCCGCTCATCGCGCGGCGCTCGCGGCGATCGCGGCGAGGCCTTTCAGAGCGAGCTCGCGGGCATATCCGAGGTCTTCGAGGGTCGTGATCTTCAGATTCCGACGGTCGCCGGGGATCATCACGACCTTCACCCCGAGCGCGGAGACCGAGGCCGCATCGTCCGTGTACGCCCGATCGCCCGCGGCGGCGCGCGCCCGTACGAGCAGGTCGCGCCGGAACGCCTGCGGCGTCTGGGCGGCCCAGAGACCATCACGTGCGACCTCCTCGAGGGAGACGCCCGCCTCGTCCGCACGACGGACCGTCTCCGCGAGCGGCAGTCCGGCGGCCGCCGCGCCCTCCCGTCTGGCGGCTTCGACCGCGCGAGCGAACAGGGCCGGTGAGACGAACGGCCGCGCGGCATCGTGGATGGCGATGATCTCCGCATCAGGAAGCGCGTCCAGCGCGGCCCAGGACGAGGCGGTGCGCGTCGCCCCGCCGGCGACGACGCGCACGCGGAAGCCGGCCCGTTCGACGACCTCGGCCACCTGTTCGAGCTTGTCCTCCGGCGCGACAACGATCGTGTCGCCGAACGCGCCTGAGGCCGTGGCTGCGGCGAGCGACCACGCCAGGACCGGCTGGCCTCCGAGGTCCGCGAGGACCTTGTCCTGGCCGAGCCGCATCGACGAGCCGGCGGCGAGGATCGCGAGCGCCGCGATCACGCGCCGGGATTCACCGCCCGAGGCCGGCGCGGCTCCGCGACCTCGCCCTTCGGCTGCGCGAAGATCATTCGGCCACCGACGGTCTGGAGCACGCGCATGACGTGGACGGTCACCTCGGCGTTGATGGACCGCGCGCCGTTCTCGATGACGATCATCGTGCCATCCTCGAGGTAGCCGATCCCCTGGCCGCTCTCCTTCCCCTCGTGGGCGACACGCACGGTGATGTCCTCGCCCGGGAGGACGACCGGTCGCACGGCCTTCGCAAGATCGTTCACGTTGAGGACCTTCACGCCCTGGAGCTCCGCGACGCGGTTCAAGCCGTAGTCGTTCGTCATGATCGGAACGCCGAGGGTCCGCGCCAGAGAGACGAGCTTGGCGTCCGCCCCACTCGCATCGGCGGGGTCAGCGTCGGAAAGCTCGACGGTCACGCCGGGCTCCTTCTGCATCTTCTGCAGGATCTCGAGGCCGCGCCGGCCACGCTCGCGGCGGCTGCCGTCACCCGAGTCCGCGAAGTACTGCAGCTCGTGCAGGATGAAGCGCGGAACAAGTAGCGTGCCCCTGACGAAGCCGCTCTTCACGATGTCCCCGATACGGCCATCGATGATCACCGAAGTGTCGAGCAGCAGCCGGTCCCCGCCGCCGCCGCGGCGGCCGACACGTATCTCGCGGATGAACGTGATGAGCTCGTGCCGCTTCATCATGCCCGCGATCGTCCCGCAGGCGCCGAGCGTCACGGCCGCGACGAGCGGCCCGATCCTTCCGATGTCGCCGGGTAGGAATGCGAGCGGGATCGCGAGCAGTAGCGCGAGGATGAGCCCTACGCCGGCGCCGAACGCGCCTCCGAGCAGGTCGCCCGCCGAGGCCTCCCGGATCCGCCGAACGGTCCAGCGGGCGGGGACCACCGTGAGGTACGGCGCTCCAAGCCACCCGAGGATCGCGCACGCGGTCGCCAGGAGGAAGACGACGAGGACCTGATTGCTCGCCGTGGTGACCTGACTGACCTCGAGGAGCGCAGCGCCGAGGTAGAAACCGAAGAAGAAACCGATAAGTGCACCGCCGAGACGGAGAAGAGCCACGATCCGTTCGCCTCCCTTCGCACATGTGGTGCCGCCCGACCGATGAAGATGTGGCCGCCGGCGGCGAATGACATGTCGAAAGTCTAGTCCCCGATGAGCAGGGCCTTCAGCGCAGAACGGAGATCGGTGGCTGGCACGATCTCCATCGAGGTTCCATTCACATCGGCGCGGTTCGCCTCCGGAAGCACGACCCGCGTGAAGCCCAGCCGCTCCGCCTCGCGTAGCCGCGGGCCTACACGCTGGACACGGCGCAGCTCGCCTCCGAGCCCGAGCTCTCCGAGACACACCGTCCGCTGATCGATCGGCCGGTCGCGCAGCGCCGACGCGACGGCGGCGGCGACGGCGAGATCCGATGCGGGTTCGCGCACGCGGAGGCCGCCGACGAGGTTCACATACACGTCGTGCTGGCCCGTCGAGACGCCGGCGCGCTTCTGGAGCACCGCGAGCAGGAGCGAGAGCCGCTGTGGGTCGGTGCCGTTCACGGTCCGGCGCGGCAGGCCGAAGCTCGTCGGCGAGACGAGCGCCTGTACCTCGACGAGGAGCGGGCGCGCGCCTTCGATCGTCGGGACGACGACGCTGCCGGACACGCCGCGCGTGCGCTCCTCGATGAAGACCTCCGACGGGTTCGTCACCTCCCGCAAGCCGTTCTCCGCCATCTCGAACACGCCGACCTCGTCCGTCGAGCCGAAGCGGTTCTTCGCAGCGCGGAGGATCCGGAACGCGTGCGAGCGCTCGCCCTCGAGGTAGAGCACCGCGTCGACGATGTGCTCGAGCACGCGCGGACCCGCCACGTTCCCTTCCTTCGTCACGTGGCCGATGAGGAAGATCGGGACGTCCTCCCCTTTCGCGACCTCGAGCAGCCGCGCCGCGCATTCCCGCAGCTGCGACACGCCGCCCGCAGCCGAGCCGATCGACTCCGAGCTCATGGTCTGGATCGAGTCGACCACCGCGAACGACGGATGCGTCTCGCGGATGGACTCAATGACCGCGTCGAGGTCGGTCTCCGCGAGGATGAGGATGCCCTTGCCGGAGATGCCGAAGCGGCGCGCGCGGAGCTTCACCTGCGCCGCGGACTCCTCGCCGGAGACATAGAGGACCGTGCCCCGTGCGCCGATCGCCGCTGACGTCTGCATGAGCAGCGAGCTCTTGCCGATCCCCGGGTCGCCGCCGAGAAGGACGAGCGAGCCGCTCACGATCCCGCCGCCGAGGACGCGGTCGAGCTCACCGATACCGGTGGCGAGACGGGAGGCGTCGTCGATGGAGACGTCGTCGAGCGCGATGGGCTTCCGCGGCGCGCGCGCCATGGTCGCGCGGCCCTTGACTGGCGCGACGATGCGCTCCTCGACGTAGGTGTTCCAGCCGTCGCACGCCGGACAGCGACCCACCCACTTCGAGGAGTGCGCGCCGCACTGCTGGCAGACGAACGCGGTCTGGACGTCGCGCTTCGGCACGCTCGCAGTATCGAGCAGGGCTTGCTGCCCTGCGGCCCGGCATCAGCAGGACAGCGATGGAGTCACGTCGGCGTAACATGGGCGCGTGGCCGACGCCGCCGACGTCCTGATGGCCACCGAGTCCGTCCTGTTGATCGACTGGCCGAGTCGGGACGTGCCCGACAGCTTGGCCCGCGCCGGCTACCGAGTCGTCTCCCAGGACGGCCCAGGGATCGAGAACTACAACGCCTACGAGTTTGACGGCGCCGACGTCTCGATCCGGAACCTCGGCGTCGAACCCGATCACGCCGACCTCGTGTACACCCACCGGCCGTACGACGAGCTGCCCGAGATCCTGGAGTTCGCGCAGCGCATCGGAGCGAGCGCCATCTGGAGCGAGGCGGGTCCAAAGACGCCAGGCGCGGACCGGGCCCGTCAGCTGGTCGAGGCCGCCGGCATCACGTACATCGATGCTCCGGGGATCAGCGAGGCCATCCGCCAACATCCGAGGACGAAGGCGGCTCGTTCTCCCTAGAAAGCGAGCGTGATATCCGCGTCAGAGGCCCAGGACAGGAAGTGCGCCGCGCCGCAGATCTCCTCGCAGCCAGCCATGAAGTCGGTCGGCTCGTAGCCGAACACCTGCATCGTCATACCGCAGGGGTACATCTTCACGCCGGTCTCGAAGCACATCTCGGTGAGCTCCGGGATGCTCGCGACGCCCTTGTCCTTGAACTTGCGCTTCATCATGTAGGTCGCGAACGGCGTCATCCCGGGGAGCGAGCCGAGCAGGTTCGGGACCGGAACGGGCATCGGCATCGCGGGGTTCACGATGGGCGCGATCCCGATGTGCTTGCTCTTCTCCTTGTGGACGATGTTCAGGCCGTAGAACGTGAAGAAGATCCCAGCCTCCCAGCCGAGCGACGCCGCGGTACCGGCGAGCACGAGCGGCGGGTAGGACCAGTCGAGGGTGCCCTTCGTCGCGATGATCGCGATCTTCTTCGGCTTGAACTGCTTCTCGGCTTCCTTCTTGGCGAGCATGTCCGCGACGGTGCGCTGGACGAGCTGTTCGAGCTCGCTCGCGCTCGTGGTCGATGCCGTCTCGATGGCCATGCTGCCCTCCCCTATCGCACGCGACGGATGACGAAGCGGAACTCGTCGCCGGTCCGCGTCGCCGCGATGATCTCGTTCCCGGTCTCGCGGCCCCAGGCCTTCACGTCCGGGTCTGAGCCGGGGTCGGTCGCGATGAGCTCGATGAGCCCACCGAGAGGCACACCCTTCACGGCCTTGGCGAGACGCACGATCGGCATCGGACAAAGAGCGCCGCGGGCATCGACGACGGTCGGTGCGTCGGCGCCACCGGACATCGCGGGGATGACCATGACGTCCGCGTCGTCCGCGACCGCAGCGCTGGCACCACCGATGTGCCGCGCGTCCTGGTCGCCGATGTAGACGTTGAGGTAGCTCTGGAGGCCGCCCCGCTCGTCGAGGATCTTCCCCCGCAGCGCGGGGAACTTCCGCTCGAGGTCGGCGACGACCGCCGCGAGCGTCGCACCCGCGGCCTCGATCCGGGTGACACCGCCGGTCGCATCGCGCAGCGAGCCGGGCAAGCGCACTTTCACGCTCATCCCGTCAATCCCACAGCGGCGTCGAGAGATAGCGCTCGCCACCATCCGGCAGCAGCGCGACGACAACGCCGCCGTCGCGCTCGGCCAGGCGCAGCGCGACCGCAACCGCCGCGCCACCCGAAGGCCCGCAGAAGATGCCTTCTTCGCGCG
Source organism: Candidatus Limnocylindria bacterium (assembly GCA_046589985.1). Taxonomy (GTDB): domain Bacteria; phylum Chloroflexota; class Limnocylindria; order P2-11E; family P2-11E; genus JACDAF01. The sequence goes on from JBKJTV010000306.1 coordinate 12,161, forward strand.
CGAGCCGGCGCGCCGTCTTCACACCCTCGTCGGTCGATGCGGTCGCGTGCTCGTCGACCGAAAGCGGGTCCCAGATCGGCGGGTGCATCACGCTCGGCATG
>JBKJTV010000231.1:0-3113 GCA_046589985.1 Candidatus Limnocylindria bacterium
CGGCCGCGATGCCGGCGTCGATCGCGCTGCCGCCGCGCGGGAACATGCGAAGTCCCGCGAGCGTCGCGAGGTAGTGGCTCGAGCTCACCATGTGCTTGCTGCCGAGGACCGCCGGACGACCCTGCTCTATCGCGAGCGGCGGGACCGTGGACTCGACGGCGATCTCGCGCACGGTCGCACGATACCCTCAACAGGATGCGTATCCGCGCCTGGCGTGTGCCGCCGTACGACAACGGGACCTATCTCATCGTCGACGATCGCAACGACGCGATCTGCATCGACCCATCCATGGGCGCGCGTGAAGTGATGGCCGGTGTGCGGGATGATGGCCTCCGGCTCCTCGCGATCCTGAACACGCACGGTCATGACGACCACATCTGGGACAACGCGAAGCTCAAGGAAGAGACGCGAGCACGGCTCGGCATCCATCGCGCCGACGCGTACCGGCTCGATGTCGCCAGTCGGCCGCGGACCTCGCTCCCGGAGCTCGCCCCGTCGTCGGTCCCCGACGACCTGCTCGAGGAAGGCCCGCTCACCTATCTCGCGGACCTCGACCTTGTCGCGCTCCACACCCCCGGGCATACCGAAGGCTCGACCAGCTTCTATCTGCCCGCCGAGGGCGTCGTCTTCACCGGCGATCTGCTCTTCGCGGGGAACATCGGGCGCGTCGATCTGCCCGGCGGCGACGCCGCAGCGATGGACCGGAGCCTCGCGCGCGTTGCCGCGCTGCCACCGACGACGCGCGTGTATCCGGGGCATGGCCGGCCGACGACGATCGCCGCGGAGCTGTCATGGCTGCGGACGATCCGCGTGTCCTAGTCACGGGGTGGCGTGGTGACGTGGTGACGTGCGCCGTGCGTGTGCCTAGACGGCGTTGCGCACCACGTAGAGCCGCGGATCCGCCAGCGGCTCAGCGTCCGGCGTCTCAAGGCGACCCTTCTCGAGCGCCTCCGCACGGCGGGCCGCGTCATCGATCCGGCGCAGCAGGCGTGCCTCCAGCTCGACCTCGGCATCGCGACGGCGATCCGCCAGACGGCGCTCGAACTCTGCCTCTTCGCGCGCGAGGTCGCGCTCGAACTGGGTGCGCGCCTCGGCCTTCCACTGCTCCAGCCGGTGCTCCTCGGCCTCGCGGCGCGCCTGCAGATCCTCGGCGAGCGCGGCTTCGGCGAGCGCGTTCCGGCGGCCGATCTCCTCTGACACGCGGCGCTCCTGGCCGAGCCGCCATTCCTGCAGCTTGCGGAGCTCCTCGACGCGCTGGCGCGCGAATTCAAGGTTCTCGACGACCCCGCCCCGCAGCGTCGCGTCGTCGGAAGGAGGGAACGACGGCGCACGCTGCGGAGCGACCGGGGTGAACTGTTGGGGCGCCTGGGGTGCCGCGTAGTGGGGCGCCTGGGGCGCCGCGTGGTGGGGCACCTGCGGTGTGTACTGCGGCGCGGCGTACTGGGGCTCGGGAGCGACGTACTGCGGAGCCTGCGGCGCGATCTCGCGCTGCGGCTCCGGGGCCGCGTTCCACTCGCGTGGACGGACCCACTCCTGATCCTGGGGTGCGCTGCCGCCGGCACGTTGCGCGATCGTCCAGTCAGACTCGCGCGGCGCGACCCACTTCGGCTCGCTCGAGCTCGTCTCCCACGATTGGCCGAGGATCTCGATGCGCGGGTCCGGCGGTGGAGTGGCTGGAGCGGCTGGAGCGGATGGAGCGGCTGGAGCGGCTGGAGCGACCTCTTCGATCTTGGCAGTCTGGCGCGCCGTCTCGGAGAGCCAGGCTTCGTGCAGGCGACGCTCCGCCTCCGCACGGGCCTCGGCCGGGCTGAGCGGGTGCGCGGAGGATGCAGGCGCGGACGCCTTCTTGAAGCGATCGCCGAGGGCATTCTCTTTGTCGTTCATTGCGCTCATCCCCCAGACGGGTCACCGACCCCGAAGTGCTGAGCGCATCGTGCGTCACAGACTCTTAGCGGGCTCTTAGGAGACAGGCCCAATGTCGTCAGAAGGGCCCCGAGATACCGATTTGCGACCTAATCGGTGTTTCCGAGGATGTTGAAGCCGTTGTCGGCGTAGATCGTTTCCCCCGTGACGCAGCGGGACCATTCGCTGGCCAGGAACACGGCAACGTTGCCGACCTCCTCCTGCGTGATGTTCCGGCGCAGGGGCGCCTTTGCTTCCATGAGATCGCGGCCCGCGGAGATCCCTCTCACCGCGCTCCCGGCGAGGGTCTTCAGGGGCCCGGCCGAAATGCAGTTCACCCGGATGTTCTGGGGACCCAGGTCGGCGGCGAGGTAGCGGGTCTCGGCCTCGAGGACCGCCTTGGCCATGGCCATCGTGTTGTACGACGGGATCACCCGCTCCACGGCATTGAACGTGAGCGACATGACCGAGCCCCCGCCCGCTTTCTCGAAGAGCGGAACGGCCGCCCGGGTCAGCGCGACGAGCGAGTAGGCGCTGATGTCGATCGCTGTCTTCAGGCCCTCACGGCTGATCTCGTAGAAACGGCCCCGGAGGTCCTCGACGGGTGCGTAGGCGATCGAGTGCACCAGGATGTCCAGTTTTCCCCAGCGCTCCTCGAGCTCCGCGAAGAGCGAGTCGATCTCCTCCTGCTTCGAGACGTCGCAGGACCTGACCAGGATGCTCGACGCGTTCGGGAGCGTGTTCACGAGCTCGACGACGTTGTCCTTCAGCCGCTCACCCTGGTAGTTGAACGCGAGCTCCGCGCCCTCGCGCTGGAAGGCGGTCGCGATGCCCCAGGCGATGCTGCGCTTGTTCCCGACGCCCATGACGAGAGCCCGCTTACCTTCAAGTAGACCCACGACGCACCTCCCGCAGGGTCGAATCATCCCAGAGCCACGCCGCCCGCGCCTGCAGCGGAGCGCTCACGCCAGCGGAAGGAGCGCGCTGGGCCAGCGGCGGGACGGAATGTCCGGACCAGCGTGCGTGGCGAGGACCTCGCAGGCGATCCGGAACGCGCGGACGATCATGTCGAGCGGCATGGACGGCGCGCTCGTGCCCGTCGTCATTTCCGGAAGCGCAGGCACGTGCAGGTACGTCGCCCGGAGCGTCGGCATCTGCTCGCGCACGTAGCGGAGCGCGCCATAGAGCGTCGCGTTGCTCACGTATGCGCC
>JBKJTV010000123.1:0-3687 GCA_046589985.1 Candidatus Limnocylindria bacterium
GCGCTACCTCGCGAACGCGAACCGGGCGGCGGCGAAGGCGGACAAGGAGCCGACGTGGACCAACGCCGTCTGGCTCGTGAAGATCGAGAAGGGCCAGCCCGGAGGATTCCTGCGCGCCTCCGAGATCGGCCTCCCGGTCGAGAAGCGCTCCTTCAAGGATAAGAGCGGGAAGGACGTCGCCTACGACTTCGACCCGTTCCTCGTGCTCAAGGATGGCATCCCCGTCCCGTTCGACCCGGATGACGACAAGAACGCCGTAGAGGGCCAGCTGCTCGTCGACACGGAGATCCGGGGGATCACCGTGAAGAGCGGGCTTCAGGTGCTTTACGGGGCGGCCACCGCGAAGAGCGTCGACGAATGGGCGAGGACCGCCGGTATCCGTCCGGCCGACATCGTCGACCTCGCCCGTGAGTTCACGAGCCACGGCAAGAAGGCCGCGGCCGACATCCACCGCGGCGTCTCGCAGCACACCAACGGCCTCTACAACTGCACCGCCTGGTACTCGCTGAACCTCCTCATCGGCAGCAACAACTGGAAGGGCGGCATGGGCTGGGCGGCGACGTACGAGCCCAGCGGCTCGAAGACTGCGGTCACGAAGCGGGCCGACGGGACCGACGAGGTCTGGCGCCAGCCGTTCGACGTCGGCGCGATGTCGCCGGGGAAGCTGTCGCCGTGGGGCATCAGCCTGATCAGGGATGGCGTCAAGTACGAGGAGACGACGATCTTCCAGGGCTACCCGGCCAAGCGGCAGTGGTATCCGCTCGCGAGCGACATCTACCAGGAGATCATCCCCTCCGCCGGCGACGCCTACCCGTACCCGATCAAGGCACTCTTCCTCACCATGGGGACGCCCGCATACTCGCTCCCCGCCGGCCAGACGAACATCGAGATCCTGCTCGACACGCGCAAGGTCCCGCTCCTCGTGGTGAACGACATCGTCGTCGGCGAGACCTCGATGTACGCCGACTACATCTTCCCGGACTCCACCTACCTCGAGCGGTGGGAGTTCTCCGGCAGCCAGCCATCGGTCATCTGGAAGATCCAGGGCGTCCGCCAGCCGACGATCGCCCCGCTCGTCGAGACGGCCAAGGTCTACGGGCAGGAGCAGCCCCTGACCTTCGAGACGATGCTGCTCGGCCTCGCCGAAAAGCTTGGGCTCCCGAACTTCGGTCCGGACGGACTTGGCAAAGGCCAGCCCCTCACGCACCCGGACCAGCTCTACCTGCGGATGGTCGCCAACCTCGCCGCGGGCGACGGCCCTGGCCAGGCGGTGGCCGACGCGAGTGCGAGGGAGCAGGAGATCTTCCTGCAGGCACGCGCCCACCTGCCGAAGCACGTCTTCGACCTCGAGCGCTGGAAGGCCATCGTCGGACCGGAGCTGTGGCCGAAGGCCGTCACGATCCTCGGCCGGGGCGGCCGCTTCGACGACGCGGAGCAGGGCTACGACGGCGACCAGCTCCGCTACGGCTACAAGGGCCTCGTCAGCCTCTACCAAGAGAAGACCGCCAAGACCAAGGACGCGCTCACTGGGAAGGCCTTCTCCGGCGTCGCCACCTACGTGGTCGCGCCGGTGGACGGGAGCGGCACGCCGCTCGCCGACGAGCGGGACGGCTACGACCTGCGGCTCATCACCTACCGCGAGGTCACTCAGACGAAGTCGCGCACGCCGGGCAACTACTGGCTGCAGGCCATCCTGCCCGAGAACGCCGTCCTCATGAACACCCGCGACGCGAAGGCGCGCGGCCTCGCGGAGGGAGACCGGGTCCGGATCCGCTCGGCATCGAACCCGGACGGCGCCTGGGATCTGGGCAACGGCCGGACGAAGCCCATCGTCGGCAAGGTCAAGGCCATCGAGGGGCTGCGGCCCGGCGTCATCGCCTTCTCCCTCGGCCACGGTCACTGGGCCTACGGGGCCGAAGACGTGACGGTCGACGGCATCCTCGTGAAGGGCGACCCGCGGCGCGGGACGGGTATCCACGCGAACGCGGTCATGCGCACCGATCCGGTGGTGAAAAACACCTGCCTGAGCGACCCGGTCGGCGCGAGCGCGGTCTTCTTCGACACGCAGGTCAAGGTCACGAAGGAGGCGTAGGAGCTGCCTACGCTCGATCGCGTGCCTCGCCTCGCTCCACCGATCGCGGCCGCGCTCGCGGCGATCCTCGTGGCGGGCTGCGCCGTCGCGGCCGAGCCGCGGCCGGAGCCCGCGCCCGGACCGATCGTGTCGTCCGCGTCGCCGATCGCTCGGGCCGCCACGCCCACCGACGCCCCCCCGACGCCGTCACCCGCGCCGACGTCGTCGGCCTCGCCGCCCGTCGGGTTCGATCGCCTGCGCGTCTTCGTCACCTCCGAGAGCACGGACAGCGTGTGGGTGCTCGAGGGGGGCGCGCAGTTCTCGGTCGTCGGCCGCATCCCGGTCGGACGGATGCCGCACAACATCGCCGTCTCACCCGGCGGGCGCTGGATCGCGATCGGGAACCGCCTCGCGAACTCCGTCTCCATCATCGACCCCCTCGAGCAGCGCGAGCTCGCGCGCGTGGGCGTCGGCCGCCAGCCGCACGACCTCGCCTGGCATCCCGACGGCCGCACGCTCTTCGTCGGCCACGAGCGCGACACCTACATCGGGCGGATCGAGGCCGGGTCGTGGAAACCACTTGCGCCGCTCGTCGTCGGCCTGCCCCAGCACGACCTCGCGATCGCGCGGACCCGGCCGAGCGAGCTTTTCTTCACGGTGACGAACAGCGGGGAAGCCGATCACCTGCGTGTGTACGACCTCGGGACCGGCGCGATCACCCGCTTCGCTGTGCAGGACGTCCATGACGTCTTCTTCACGCCGGACGCGAGCGAGGTCTGGACCACCTCGTCGGGCTTCCTCCACGTGACGTCGGACCGGCTCGTTGCCCATGACCCGGCGACGAAGCGCGTGAAGGAGGAGTTCCGCCTTCCGGGGCGGTACCCCTTCCATACCATGAAGGAGGGCCGCGACGGGGCGTTCTTCCCGCCACCGGGGACGCCGATGCTCCTCAGCGACCACGCCGGACCCTCGCTCCTCTTCATCGATCCGGTCACCCGGCGCGTCATCGCCGAGACCGCGGTCGGCCCGCAGCCCTTCCACACGACGTTCGACCCGCTGCGCCAGCGGCTTCTCGTCACGAGCAACGCCGACGGTGCGGTGCGCGTCATCGATCTCGCGACGCGGGCCGTCGTCCAGCGGATCGACGTGCCGACGGCGCACGGGATCGTCGCGGTGGGCGTGCCGTAGGCGACCGGTCCGTCAGCGAGCACCGCGTCTTCCTGGAGCGGCTCGAGGACATCGCCGCCGCCGAGCGGATCCCCCGCCACCTCGCGCGCCTCGCGGGACGTCAGCCATGACCACGGCGACGGGACAGCGCACGAGGGGCGTGGGGCGCGAGCGACACCCGCGCCCCGCTCGCGTCAGCGCGGCAGGACGACGAGGGTCCCTGTCATCGACGGGTTATGGACGTTGCACAGGATGCGGAAGAGGCCGGCCTTGTCGGCCCTGAAGCCCCTTCGGAAGCAACGCTGATCGCGGGGCTTCTCCCCGATGTCGATGAGATGCCCCACGTCGCCTGATCGATCTCGCGCGGGTACACGACGCCGCGGAAGGCGCGCCCGGTCGTGGCCTCAGCGGGCGTGCCGGTCGAACACCACGATGTGTCGCACGCCCTG
>JBKJTV010000156.1:0-2500 GCA_046589985.1 Candidatus Limnocylindria bacterium
CGATGATCCGGATGTCCTTCGCGTCACGTCCGGACCTGGCCGCACCCTCCGCCACACGCTCGCGGCTCCACGTGACGCGCTCGGTGTTGCACCAGTTCAGAGCCGCGCCGTCCGCGACCTCGCCGGCGAGGCGCAGCATTCGGGGCCCGAGCGCGCCGATGTAGATCGGGATCCCCGGCGCCTCACGGCGAAGGACCGCGACGCGGTCGCGGACAAGCTCGAGCGCGCCCGGCCCGGCGCGGCCCGAGCCGACGCCGAGCACGAAGCCGGTCGCGTTCCGGACGGTCTCGTTCGCCACGAGCGCGAGAGCGCGCACATCCCAGGCGTCGAGCGGCACGACGGAGATGCCGGCGGTCATGCCGTCCTGTGTCCATCGCGCGCACGCCTCGAAGGGCTCCCGCGTCTCGCGGGCGTTCGTCCAGGCCGATGAATATCCCCTGCTGCGCGCGTGCGCGACCAGCGCGTCCCGGTCCGCGGGCGCAAGGCCGAGCTCCTGGCCGAGGCCGATCCCGACTACTGGCATCGAACGCAGTATCGCGATGTCGGGTGGTCTGACGTCGTGGCGCGCGTCTTGCGTGCGTTCACGGCATGACCTTTGACCCGAACGTCCAGCTCGACCCCTCGCAGGTCAGTGATCGCCGCAGGGGCGGCATGCTCGGCGGCGGTGGCGGTCCGGTCATCGCCGGCGGTGGCGGTATCGGGCTCATCATCCTCATCGTCACCCTGCTGCTCGGCGGCGACCCGACGGCGCTCCTCGATCAGACGGGAGGCGCGCAGGCACCGGTGGACAGTGAGCAGGCCGCGGCGCAGTGCAAGACGGGCGCGGACGCGAACACGCGCGATGACTGCCGCATCGTCGGCTTCGTGAACAGCATCCAGAAGTACTGGGGAGACGAGTTCGCGCGGCGCGGCTCGCGCTACCAGCCGGCGCAGACGGTCCTGTTCTCGGGTCAGGTCCAGGCCGGGTGCGGGACCGCGACCTCGGCGGTCGGCCCGTTCTACTGCCCCCCTGATCAGAAGGTCTACCTCGACCTCACGTTCTTCCGGGATCTGGGCCGCCTCGGGGCGAAGGGCGGTCCGTTCGCGGAGGCCTACGTCGTCGCGCACGAGTACGGACACCACGTCCAGAACCTGCTCGGACTCCTCTCGGAAAGCCGCGAGAGCGGACCGCAGAGCACCTCGGTCCGCACCGAGCTCACGGCGGACTGCTTCGCCGGTGTGTGGGCCGGCAACGCCGCGAAGACCGGCTTCCTCGTCGCACCGACCGACGCCGAGCTCTCGCAGGCACTCGACGCCGCGGCAGCGGTCGGCGACGACCGCATCCAGAAGGCGACCGAGGGACGCGTCACGCCGGAGCGCTGGACGCACGGATCGTCCGAGCAGCGTCAGCAGTGGTTCCGCACGGGCTACCGGACCGGCGACATGAACGCCTGCAAGGTGCCTTAGGCGCGCGGCACATCGGCGGCGCCTACCGCGTCGGGCCCGGCCGCCTCCTGCCGAACGCGGTCCTGCTCAGGAAGCCCTAGTGCGATCGGGAGCCACGAGGTTGCGCGTCAGCTCAGCGTGACCCACATGCTCTGCCGTGTGCGCGACCGAGTGCGCGAGTGCACGGGCGATCGTCCATTGCACGCCGTCCTGCAAGGTGCGGACGGTCTCGACTCCCGCTGCCACGGCGGCTTCGACGAGCTCGGGCAACTCCGCGTCGGCGCCGTCGATCGCTCGCAGGAGCTCGTCGGAGGTCCGCCCCCGCGTGAGGAACTCGGCGTCGCGATCGCGCGCGCGCGTCCGGCCTGCGGCGACGCTGAGCCAAGAGAGCTCGGAGCCGATCGTGTGCGCGACAAGGACGGCGATGCTGTTCTCGCCCGCCGCGAGCGATCGGTCGAGACGGTCCTGATCGAGCGAGCGCACGACCTCGCGCAGCCGGCCATTGAGCTTGAGGTATTCGGCGAGGATCCCGGTCGCTGGCTCTCGCATCGGCCGCAGTCTAGGTGCGATGACGCCTTGACCCGCTTACCGGAACTGCACCCTACCCTCTCGGTCGCTCGGGTTCGCCGCGTCCGCGTCGTCGACGATGATCACGAACTTCCCCGCCCAATGCGGCAGCGGGTAGGTGCCGTCGTTGCGGTCGACGTTCACCCCGCCGAGCGCTGAGGTGTAGGCGAAGCCGAACCACCACTCCCCGCGGTACCACTCGTCCATGCCGATGACCTGCCCGGTCTGGAAGCCCGGCGTTCGGTACATGTCGGGGCGCCGGCTCGCGGTCTCAGGACGCATGTCGCCACGTTGCGCGTCCTGCATGACCATGCCGGTGATCGCGTTCGCGGGGTCGCCGTAATGCGTGCCGAATGTCCCGGTGAAGCCGAGCACGAGCGGGTCGTGCTGCCCCGCGAGCGTGATCGCGTGGACGGGCTTGCCGCTGCGCAGCACCCAGTACGCCGCGGCGAGCGTCGCCTCTTCCTTCGTGTCGAAGCGGTAGTAGTGGTAATTGTTCCGCGCGTCG
>JBKJTV010000208.1:0-4019 GCA_046589985.1 Candidatus Limnocylindria bacterium
CGAGATCAAGGTCCAGGAAGGGCAGACCGTCTCGGTCGGGACCGTCCTCGCGCTGCTCGAGACGGGCGCGGCGTCGGCTGAGGCCAAGCCGGCCGAGGCAAAGGCCGCCGCAGCACCTGCGGTCGCGCCGGAGCCGAAGCCGCCAGAACCCGCACAGACCGCACCCGTGCAGACCGCCCCCGTGCAAGCCGCCCCCGTGCAGGCCGCCGAGGCGTCGTCCGGGAACGGCAAGGCAGCGCCCTCCAATCCGGACGTGCGCGCGACACCGGCGGTCCGCAAGCTCGCGGCCGAGCACGGCATCGACCTGGCGCAGCTCCAAGGCAGCGGCCTCGGCGGCCGGGTCTCGCGGCAGGACATCGAGCAGCTCCTCGCTTCGGGCGTGAAGCCTGCGCCGCAAGCGTCCGCGCCGCAGGCGCCCGCACCGCAGGCGGTGCAGCCGCGTCCGGCGCCTCTCGCAGGCGACACTCCGGTCCCGCTCACGCAGATGCGCCGCGCGATCGCGTCGAACATGGTCCAGGCCTGGTCGGCGCCGCACGCCCACGCGGTGATGGAAGTGGACATGACGAACCTCATGCGCTTCCGCGACACCGTGAAGGGCGACTTCCAGAAGCGCGAAGGATTCGACCTCTCGCCTGCGGCATTCATCGTGAAGGCGGCGGTCGAGGCGCTGGCGGCTGTCCAAGCGGTCAACTCGTCCTGGACCGACCAGGGCCTCGTCTTGCGGAAGGCGATCAACATCGGCTACGCGGTCGCGCTCGGCGATGAGGGCCTCGTCGTCCCCGTGATCAGGAACGCCGACGGGAAGAGCATCACCGGCCTCATGCGCGCCATCCGCGATGTCGTCGACCGCGCGAAGGCGAAGAAGCTCACGCTCGACGACTTCCAGGGCGGGACGTTCACCGTGAACAACACCGGTCCGCTGGGAACATTCGTGTCGAGCCCCATCGTCCCGCCGGGCCAGGCGGCGATCATCTCATCGGAGTCCATTCGCAAGCGGGTCGTCGTCATGGACGATGACTCCATCGCGATCCGCCAGATGATGAACCTCGTCATCGGGTTCGATCACCGCGCGGTCGACGGCTCGACCGCGGCGAAGTTCCTCGCGACGATGCGGGACTGGCTCCAGAGCATCAACGAAGCAGTGCCGATCACGTAGTGGCAGAGCTGACCCCGATCCGCTTCGAGATACCGGGCGAGGTCGAGCGCCCGCGCTCGCGCGGCCGCAGCGACGTGAACACGGTCATTCCCATCGATCGCTCGCGCCCGGCCTGGCTGAAGGTGCGTCTGCCGAGCGGTCCCCAGGTGGAGCAGCTCCGCACGCTCATGCGCTCGAAGGAGCTTCACACGGTGTGCGAGGAAGCGCACTGCCCGAACATGGCGGAGTGCTGGGGTGCTGGCACCGCGACGTTCATGATCCTCGGCGACACCTGTACCCGGTCGTGTGGCTTCTGCGCGGTGAAGACCGGACGCCCGACCGAGCTTGATCTTGACGAGCCGGCGCGCGTTGGCGATGCGGTCGCACGTATGGGTCTCCAGCACGCGGTCGTGACGAGCGTGAACCGTGACGAGCTTGCTGACGGTGGCGCCTCGATCTTCGCGGAGACCATCCGGGAGATCCGGCGCCGCTCGCCCGGGACCACCGTCGAAGTCCTCATCCCGGACTTCCGCGGCGTCGCCTCGGCGCTCGACGTCGTCCTCGATGCGCGGCCCGAGATCGTGGATCACAACACCGAGACGGTGCCGCGCCTGTACTCACGCGTCCGACCTCAGGCGGTCTATGAGCGCTCGCTCGAGGTGCTCCGCCATACCAAGCGCGCTGCACCGGACCTCATCTGCAAGAGCGGGATCATGCTCGGGCTTGGCGAGACGCGCGACGAGGTCGTCGCCACGATGCGGGACATCCGGGCGCAGGGCACCGACGTCCTCACCATCGGGCAGTACCTGCGACCCTCGTCGCAGCACCTCCCGATCGAGCGCTACTGGTCCCCCCAGGAGTTCGACGGCCTTCGCGATGACGGGATGGCGATGGGCTACCGGCACGTCGAGTCAGGGCCGCTCGTGCGGTCGTCCTATCACGCAGAGCGCCACGCGCGCCTCGCCTGAGATGCGCGGACCGATCGTCGCGACGTGGCTCGGGCGGACGGAGTACCTCGAGGCCTGGCGTCTCCAGGAAGCCATCGCCTCGCGCGTTCGCGCCGGCGGCCCCGACCGTCTCCTCCTGCTCGAGCACGACCCCGTGTACACGATCGGCAAGCGCGGTTCGACGGAGCATCTCATCGCGAGCCCGCGCGAGCTCCACGAAGCGGGCGCGGCCGTCTACCGCGTCGATCGCGGCGGCGACATCACGTATCACGGCCCGGGTCAGCTGGTCGGCTATCCGGTCGTCGCGCTCGGCGATGCGCCCGATCTCGTTGCCTACATCCGTGCGATCGAAGAGGCGCTCATCGCGGCGCTCGCCTCGTATGGCGTGAACGCACGGCCCGAGCCCGGGAAGACCGGCGTGTGGGTCGACCTCGACGGGCAGCCCGCGAAGGTCGCTGCGATCGGCGTGCGTGTCTCGCGTGGCGTCTCGTCGCACGGCTTCGCGTTGAATGTCTCGACGGACCTCGCCGCGTTCGAACGGATGATCCCGTGCGGGTTCGCGCATGCGGTCGCGTCGCTCGCGCGGCTCGGCGTCCGCGCCGCTCCGGTCGAGGTCGGTCAGCGCTGTGCGCAGGCGCTCGCGGACCGTCTTGGCCGGCCGCTCGCCTGGACCGAGGTCGTGGAGCCGGCGCGTGAAGATGAGATCGCGCCGGACGCTCCGGTCCGCGCTGCGCACGACCTCATCGGAGACGCCGCGGTCAGCACCTAGGGTCCCGCGTGCTCATCCGCGAAGCGCCCGCGACCGAGCTCACCATCGCCAACCGGATCCTCGCGCGCGCGGGCGCACTCGCCGCTGACGGCTGCCTGGCGCTCCTTGTCGGCACCGAGGTCGTGTACCTGCCCGGACGTGGGATCGCCGCAGCATCAATGACGCCGTACGACGTCGCGGCGGTCCGGCTGGCGGACGGCTTGCCGCTCGGAGGCGACCCGCGGCAAGACGTCGAGCGCTATCTTGCCGCGCTCCGGCACGCGGGCGCGGCGCGCGCGGCGGCGCTGCGGCCGGACGGGACAGTCGTCACGGCGCCGTCCGCGCGGGACTGCGTCTCGGCGCTGATCGGCAGGCCCTATGAGGATCTGGAAGCGGAGGCGCGGCTCACCGGCGCGCTGTTCGGAGCCTACCCGCCGGAGTCGGAGGTGCGCTGACCGCCCCGGGGTACTACCCGGTGGGACTTCTGGTCTCACCCGACCGGACGACCGGCCTATGGCCATGCCGGGGGCGTCAGCGCAGGATCGTCGACGTGGTGGGCACGCGTCGCCAGAACTGGCTCGAAGGACTCGGGCAGCAGCTGTCGGGTCAGGCTGAGCAGCAGCCCTCGGAGCCGGTGGAGCGCATGGATCCCTCCGCTCTGGCGGCCCGCATCGGCATGCGCCCGAAGAGTGAGGTTCCGACGAAGAGTCCGAAGAGCGACGGCAGCGCGCCCTGGCGGAAAGCGCTCCGCGAGAGCTAGCGGCTAGCGCGCCGACGCGAGATACCGCGCGCCACCCCAGGCGACCGCTGCACCCAGGACAGCCATGAGGCCCGTCGCGATCACGACGTACGTGACGAGCGCGCCTGGCAGGAACCACTCGGGGACGTTGTAGCGGGCGAGCACCTGACCGAGGTGGCCGGCGAGCCCGAGTGCCTGCGCCGCCCCCGCAGCGATCCCCCCGAGGGCACCCGCGGTCGCACCGGCGCGCGAGGCACGCCCGCGATCGCCGATGTGGCGACCAAGTACAAGGAACGCGGCGAGCGATACGAGCGTCGCGATGAGCTCGAGCGACGACGCGAGAGGATCGAGCGTGGGCCGCCCTCGGGGCGAGGCGTCTTCGAGCCCTCGGGCGGACACGAGCGCCGCGATGGCCCAGCCCGCGGCCACCACGCCCGCTGTCGCGAGCGT
>JBKJTV010000245.1:0-4713 GCA_046589985.1 Candidatus Limnocylindria bacterium
GGCTCGGAAAAACTAGGAACTGGCACCGTGTGCCAGAGCCGAGCGGCACGGACCACCCCAGTGACCGCAACAGGCACCGCGCCAGTCGCGCTCGAAGCGGTCCTGCCGGGCGCGTGCGGGGACTCTTCCGGCGAAGGGGCGCCCCTGCCCTCACTACGAGGCGTGAGTGCGCCCGAGCCCGGAAGAGCCCCGCACGCGCCGAGGACTACCGATCCCACGACGAGCGCAGTGACGGCTAACGGATACTTAATGGTCAGATGCCGCTCGCTCCGCAGCGCACATGGATCCTCCCGAGGGCCGCGACAGGGAACGTGCCCGATGGTATCCCCGACCTCGTGTACCGGATCCTCCGTGCGCGTGGTCTGACGGACACCGACATGACCGCGTTCCTCGAGGCTCGGCCGACGGTCGCCGGGCCGCCCATGCTCGACCTCGATCGCGCCGTGGCACGGATCCGTCGTGCGCTCGCGGCCCGCGAGCGCATCGTCGTCTACGGGGACTACGACGTCGACGGCATCGCCGGCACCGCCATCCTCGTGCGCGCCTTCCGTCAGTTCGGCGTCGCCGTGGCCGCGTACATCCCCGATCGTTACGAGGAGGGCTACGGCCTGAACGCGCAGGCCCTCACCAAGCTCGCCGAGGACGGAGCGAAGCTGGTGATCTCGGTCGACTGCGGGGTCACCGCGGTGCGCGAGGCCTCGCTCGCGAAGCAGCTCGGAGTCGATCTCATCATCACTGACCACCATCACCCGCCCGAGCAGCTGCCCGAGCCGTTCGCGCTCATCAATCCGCGGCGCCCCGGCGATCCATCGCCCGACAAGGAGCTCGCTGGTGCCGGCGTCGCGCTCGTGCTCGCGCGCGCTCTCCTCGGCGACATCAACTACGCGCTGCACGAAGACGAGCTCGTCCAGCTCTGCGCGCTCGCGACGGTCGCGGACGTCGTGCCGCTTCGCGCCCAGAACCGCGCGCTCACGAGACAGGGCCTCGACGCATTGAACCGGTCGCCGATCGTCGGTGTCCGTGCGCTCGCGGACCGTGCCGGTATCAAGGTCGGCCGCATCACCTCGTCGGACATCGGCTACGGACTGGGCCCGCGCCTGAACGCGGCTGGTCGTATCGCGGACGCGACGGAGGCGCTACGGCTGCTGCTCACCGAAGAGGCCGAGGAGGCCCGCACGCTCGCGGACAAGCTCGAGGAGCGCAACACCGAGCGGCAGCGCCTCACTGCGGTCGTGATCAAAGGAGCGCGTGAGCGCGCCGGCGAGCGACCCGAAGCGTGGATGACCGTCGTGTCCGACGCGGGCTGGACAGCGGGGATCGTCGGGCTCGCCGCGTCGCGCCTTGTCGAGGATCACGGCCGCCCGGCCGCCGTCATCGCGGTCGACGGTGAGGAGGGGAAGGGGTCGTGCCGCTCCATCTCTGCGGTGCACATCGCGGAGGCGCTCGCCGAGTGCTCCGACCTCCTCACGAAACATGGCGGTCACGCGATGGCCGCCGGCTTCTCCGTCCCGGCCGCGCGCATCCCCGAGCTCACCGAGCGCCTCGACGAGATCGTGCGCCGGCGGCTCGGCGGGATCCGGCCGGTCCCGACCATCACGGTGGACGCGGAGATCCAGCCTGAGCTGCTCACTCCGAGACTGGCGCTCGACCTCGCGGCGCTCGAGCCATGCGGCGCGGGCAACCCGCGTCCGCATCTCCTTCTGCGCGACGTCAAGGTCTCCGGCATCCGTCAGGTGGGTGTCGACGCGGACCATCTGCGCTGCAAGGTGACCGTTGGCCGGTACACCTTCGACGCGATGGCGTTCCGGAGGGGCGACCGCGCTGATGACATGACCGCTGAGGGCCGCATGGACGCCGTGGTCACCGTCGGCACCGGGCTGCGCGGCTTCGTCGAGCTCGAGCTGCGCGACTTCGGGGCCGTCGGCACGGCGGCCTCGATGCAGCGCGAGCAGGTGGTGGCCTAGGGTGGCGATCACCTCGCGCATCTCGAGCATCGCGGACCGGCTCCGGCCGCAGCGCAGAGGGCACGCGGATGCGGAGTCCGTCTCCGCGGAGCTCCGCACGCACTATCCGGACGGCGACGTCGAGCTCGTCCGGCGGGCGTACGCGTATGCGGCCGAGGCGCACGAGCCGCAGAAGCGCGTCTCGGGCGAGCCGTACATCACACATCCCGCGGCCGTCGCGCTCCTCGTGGCACAGCTCGGCATGGACGCGGCGACCGTGGCCGCGGCGCTGCTGCACGACGTCCCGGAGGACACCACGCGGACCGTCGAGGACATCCGCCGCGAGTTCGGTGATGAGATCGCGCGCCTGGTGGACGGCGTCACGAAGCTTTCGCAGTTCTCGGGCACCACCGCCGCCGCGCACCAGGCCGAGAACATCCGGAAGATGTTCCTTGCCATGGCGGACGACCTTCGCGTCGTGATCGTGAAGCTGTGCGACCGCCTTCACAACATGCGGACCCTCGCGCCGCTTCCCGAGGAGAAGCAGCGGCGCATCTCGCGCCAGACCCTCGAGATCTACGCGCCGCTCGCGCATCGCCTCGGCATCTGGCAGATCAAGTGGGAGCTCGAGGATCTCGCCTTCAAGTATCTCGAGCCCGAGCACTACAAGGAGGTCGCCGAGCATCTCGCGTCACGTCGGCAGGTCCGCGAGCGCTACATCGACCAGGCGATGAAGACGCTCGCGAGCGAGCTCGAGAAGGCTGGAGTGAAGAGCGAGATCTCCGGACGCGCGAAGCATCTCTGGTCGATCGCGCAGAAGATGCGCCGCAAGAACGTCGGCTTCAACGAGGTCTACGACCTGCTGGCCATCCGCGTGATCGTTGCGGACGTTCCGTCCTGCTATGCGGCGCTCGGCGTCGTGCATACCCTCTGGCCGCCGGTGCCGGGCCAGTTCGACGACTACATCGCGGTGCCCAAGACGAACCTGTACCAGTCGCTTCACACCGCGGTCATGGGTCCCGATGGACAACCACTCGAGATCCAGGTCCGAACGCAGCAGATGCACGCGCTCGCAGAGCACGGCATCGCCGCTCACTGGAAGTACAAGGAGGGCGGCAAGCGCGATGCCGGCTACGAGGAGAAGCTCGCCTGGGTGCGCCAGCTCATGGAGTGGCAGCACGACGTCGCCGATGCGCAGGAATTCGTCGAGTCGCTGAAGGTCGACGTGTTCCAGGACCAGGTCTTCGTCTTCACGCCGAAGGGCGAGATCAAGGACCTCCCCGCGGGCTCGACGCCGATCGACTTCGCGTACCGTATCCACACCGACATCGGCCATCGCTGCATCGGCGCAAAGGTGAGCGGACGGATCATGCCGCTCGACCACAAGCTGCAGAACGGCGACATCGTCGAGATCGTGACGAGCAAGGCGGCGCGCGGCCCGTCGCGCGACTGGCTCACGATGGTCCGGACCCCGGGCGCGCGCGAGAAGATCCGGCAGTGGTTCAAGCGGCAGCAGCGTGAGGAGAACATCACCCACGGCCGCGAGCTTCTCGATAAGGAGCTGCGCCGCATCTCGCAGCGCTCGCTCGGCGACATCCCGGACGCGGAGCTCGAGCGTGTCGCCGAGCGTCTCCAGCTTCATGACGCGGACACGATGTTCGCCTCGCTCGGCTACGGGGCCATCTCAGCCGCCCAGGTCGTCACGCGCCTTCGCGTGCTCGACGATCAGCAGCTCGAGATCCCGGAGATGGCTCCGGCCGCGCCGCCGCCGACCTCACGCGGCGGCGTGAAGGTGAAGGGTGTCGGCGATCTTCTCGTGCGCTTCGGCGTCTGTTGCAATCCCGTTCCCGGCGACGAGGTCGTCGGCTACATCACGCGCGGCCGCGGGGTCACCGTCCACCGGAACGATTGCGCGAACGTGCGCGCGAGCGGCGAGCAGGAGCGACTCGTCGAGGTGGAGTGGGATACGAGCAATACCCGTACGTACGCGGTCGCCATCCGCATCGAGGGTTGGGACCGGGGCGGCTTCTTGCGCGATGTCGCCAGCGTCATCAGCGAGAACCAGGTCCAGCTCATGAGCCTCTCGGCGAACGCGAACCCGGACAAGACCGCGGTCGTGAACGCGACGCTCCAGGTGACGAGCATCGAGCAGCTCTCGCGCGTCCTCGCGAAGCTCGAGGGTGTTCGCGACGTGCTGAGCGTCAGCCGCGACGGGCGGTGAGGGTCGGCGCGATCGGGTTCATCGGCCTCGGGATCATGGGACGGCCCATGGCGCTGAACCTCGTGCGCTCAGGACATCGTCTCGTCGTCCACTCGCGCTCGCAGGCGCCGGTGGACGAGCTCGTTCGAGCGGGGGCGACAGTCGCTCGCGGTCCGCGCGAGGTCGCCGGGGTCGCGGACGTCGTCATCACGATGCTCCCCGATACGCACACGGTCGAGGCCGTCGTCCGTGAGCTTGCCGGCGCGCTCCCCAAAGGCGGGCTGGTCATCGACATGAGCACGATCCATCCCGACTCCGCTCGCGCGCTCGCCGCGGAGCTCTTCGAGCGCGACGTCGGTTTCCTCGACGCTCCGGTATCCGGAGGCGAGCGCGGCGCGATCGAGGGCAGCCTCTCGATCATGGTCGGTGGCGACGACAGGCACGTCGAGCGGGCCAGGGTGCTGCTGCAGGCAGTCGGCTCGCGGCTCGTGCACATGGGAGGTCCGGGCGCAGGACAGGTCACGAAAGCCGTGAATCAACTTGTCGTGATCGCGACGATCGAGATCGTCG
>JBKJTV010000290.1:0-2641 GCA_046589985.1 Candidatus Limnocylindria bacterium
CTTCCACGTCCGCGACGGCGTGCGCGCGCTGTCCGCACAGCAGTCCGCAGGAACGGTCGCGTCGATCTCGCGCGTGCCCCACCACTATGTCCCCGAGAAGGTCCTGCGCCTCGCGGCCGACGGGACGATCGCCGGGAACGACGGCCGCGCGATCAAGGACATGATCCACCGGCGCCAGGATCTCCCCGCCCACTATGCGTTCGACGGCATACTGTTCGCCTGCAGGTCCGAGCTCCTGCGCCGCGACCCGCCGACGATCTGGGGGGACGAGGTGCTGGGGCATCTGGTCGATGCCGCATACGCCTTCGACATCGACGAGCCGGCCGATTGGGCTCCCGCGGAGGCGCGGATGCGCGAGATCCTGGAACGGGAGGGGACGTGAGCGAGCTCACCTTCGGTCGGGTCACCGCCGGACCCGACCGTCCGATCGTCATCATCGCGGAGGCCGCCTGCGAGCACCTCGGCAGCTTCGAGGTGGCGCTGCGGCTCGTCGATGCGGCCAAGGCAGCCGGTGCCGACATCGTGAAGTTCCAGCACCACGTCCCCGAGGAGATGATCGCCGGCAGCATCCAGTTCTGGGCCGGCAGCATGGACGACGTCCTCGCGAAGCTGAACCTCACCCTCGACGAACATGCCCGGTTGCTGCGCTACGCCGAGGAGGTCGGCATCCAGTACCTGTGCACGCCGTTCTCGGCCAAGGCGGCGGCCGAGCTCCGCACCATCGGCGTCCCGGGGTTCAAGACCGGCTCCGGAGAGATGACGAACATCCCGATGCAGCGCGCCATCGCGAAGATGGGCCTGCCGATGATCGTGTCCACCGGCATGGCGACGATCGAGGAGATCGACGGGACCGTGGCCGCCCTGCGCGAGGAGGGCGCCTCGTTCGCGCTCATGAACTGCACGTCGGCCTACCCGCCGCGCTACGAGGACATCAACCTCAACTTCATCCCGAGGATGCGGGAGCGCTATAGCGTCCTCGTCGGCCACTCCGACCACACGCCGGAGGCGTGGACGGCGTTCGGCGCGGTCGCGGTCGGGGCGCGGATCCTCGAGAAGCACTTCACGCTCGACCGGAGCCTGCGCGGTCCCGACCATCACATCTCGCTCGACCCGGACGCGTTCGCCGAGATGGTTCGCGGCGTGCGCAGCATCGAGGCGGCCCTCGGGAGCGAGAAGCGCGTCCATGACGACGAGCGCGAGGTTCGCGATTGGGCCCACCACTCGGTCGTCACGGTGGCGCCGATCAAGAAGGGCGCGACGCTGACCGCCGAGACGATCGGCGTGAAGCGGCCCGGCCGCGGGATCCCGGCGAAGCACCTCGGCGAGCTCGTCGGCCGTCGGGCGACGCGCGACCTCGCGGTCGACGAGCTGCTGCGGTGGGAGGACGTCGACGGCGGGCGCTGAGCGGCGGATCGCGATCGTCACGGGGTCGCGCGGGGAGTACGGGTACATCCGTCCGATCGCTCGCGCCATCGAGGCCGAACCGCGGCTCGACTACGGCCTCATCGTGACGAACCTCCACCTCCTCCCGGACTTCGGGCACAGCGTCGAGGAGATCGAGCGGGACGGACTCAAGATCGCGACGCGCATCTACATGGCGTTCGACGGCTACACGACCGCGTCCATGAGCAAGTCGCTCGGCGTGTTCCTCCTGAGCGTCACGGACCAGCTCATGCGCGACCGGCCCGACATCGTGCTGCTCGCGGGCGACCGCGGCGAGCAGCTCATGGCCGCCGTCGCGGCGGCGCATATGAACATCCCGGTGGCGCACATCCAGGCGGGCGAGCTCTCAGGGAACATCGACGGGATGACGCGCCATGCGATCACGCGATACGCGCACCTGCACTTCGCGTCCAGCGAGGATGCCGCCGAGCGGCTTCGCCGGATGGGCGAGCAGCCGTTCCGGATCCACATGAGCGGGGCGCCGCAGCTCGACGAGCTCACGAACGGCGAGTACCTCGGCCGCGACGAGACCGCGAAGCGGTTCGGGATCGACCTCAGCCGGCCCGTCGTCATCCTCCTGCAGCATCCCGTGACCGAGCAGTACGACGCGGCGCTCGATCAGATGAGCGAGACGCTCGAGGCCGTGTCCGCGCTCGGCCAGCAGACGGTCGTCATCTTCCCGAACAACGACGCGGGGAACATGGAGATGCGACGGCTCATCGAGCGCTATCACGCGCCGTTCATGCGCATCGAGCGGAACGTCTCACGCGAGGCGTACGCTGGTCTCATGAGCGTCGCGTCAGCGATGGTCGGTAACTCGAGCAGTGGCCTCATCGAGGCGCCGTGCTTCAAGCTCCCCGCCGTGAACGTCGGCAGCCGGCAGCGCGGGCGCCAGAGAGGCAACAACGTCATCGACGTGCCAGCGGAGCGCGGCGCGATCCTCGCGGCACTCAAGAGGGCGCTCGAGCCTGCGTTCAAGGCGCAGCTCGCCGCCTCCGCGGAGAATCCGTACCTCGGCGACGGCCGCGTCGCCGAGCGGATCGTCGCGACGCTGCGCGACACGCCGATCACGCAGGAGCTGCTCGAGAAGCAGATCGTCTATTGAAGATGCGTCCGAGCCTGGACCTCTTCACGGTTGAGGCCACCGACAGTGTCCAGACCGCGATGGAGCGGATCAACGAGAACAAGCACCGCGCGG
>JBKJTV010000303.1:0-3258 GCA_046589985.1 Candidatus Limnocylindria bacterium
CGCTCGCTCTCGTGATGCTCAGTGCGGTCGTCCTCATTTCCGCTGGCTACCGGCTCGATCTCTACCAGCGCACCTACGGTTGGACGGAGCAGCGCTTCTATGCGGTCGCGATGATCGCGTTCCTTGCTGCCTCGCTGGCAGTCCTGGCGTGGAGCATCGTGCGCGCGCGGATGCGCTTCGCACTGCAGCCGCTCGCCATCGCGGCGCTTGCCGTCGCCGCAGCGGTGAACGTGCTCGGTCCGTCGGAGCTGGTGGTCCGCGCGAACGTCGCTCGTGTGCTTGATCAAGGTTCGCCTCCCACGGACGCGGAGCGCCGCCTCGACGTCGGGTACCTTCTGTTCCTCGGCGATGGAGCGATAGCGCCGCTCGTCGACGCGCTGCCGTCGCTGCCCGACGAGGAGCGGCGACTCCTCGGGACGTGGCTACGGCGAGACCTCGAACGGCACGCACGACCGCCGCAGCCGTGGCAAAGCTGGAATCTCGATCGCGAGCGCGCCCGGCGCGCGCTTGCGGATGCACGCGAGGAGCTCCTGCGCTATCCCGCCCGATAGGAGAGAACATCCGCCGGAATCACGCTTTGTACGGCGGCTGGTCGAAGCGGCGCAGTGAAGATCCGATTTCGTACAATGGGCGTTACGCGGGTGTGTTGTAGTGGTAGCAAACGAGGTCCCCAACTTCGGAGCGCGGGTCCGATTCCCGCCACCCGCTCAGTTCTTTGATGAAGCGCCTCGTCCTCGCCGCCATCCTGGCACTCCTCGGCAGCGTCTTCGCGCTGCAGGGCATCGGCGTGCTGCCTGGCTCCGTGATGACCGGTGATCCGAAGTGGGCGGCCATCGGAACGCTCATGGTGATGGCCGCGGCCTTGCTCATCTGGAGCGCCTATCGCCGTAGCGCTCGCTAGACCGGAGCCGCCTTCTTGCGCTGCCCCGCGATCCGATCGCGATCATGCTTCGCGAGGAGCCGCTTCCGGATCCGATACGTGAGCGGCGTGACCTCGAGCAGCTCGTCGTCCGCAAGGAATTCGACCGCGTCGTCGAGCGAGAGATCACGGATCCCATCGAGCCGCGCCGCGATATCGGATGTGCTGCTGCGGATATTCGTGAGGTGCTTCTTCCGTACGACGTTGACCTCGAGGTCGCGGTCGCGGATGTGCTCACCGACCACCATGCCCTCGTAGACCTCGACCCCGGGCCCGATGAACAGCGTGCCGCGGTCCTGAGCTGCGTTGAGGCCGAACGTCGTCGTCGACCCGGGCTCGAACGCGATGAGCGAGCCGTAGGTACGTGACGCGACGGGTCCCGCGAACGGTCCGTAGCCCGCGAAGAGCGTGTTCATGACGCCCTGTCCGCGGGTGCTCGTGAGGAACGCCTGACGGAAGCCGAGCAGGCCGCGCGTCGGGATCTTGTAGACGCAGTGAGCGGTGCCGTCATCGCGGTACTTCATGTCCATGAGCACGCCGCGGCGCTGGCCCGCGAGCTCGACGACCGGACCGATGAGCTCCTGCGAGACCTCGGCCTCGAGCATCTCGTACGGCTCCTGCCGCTGGCCATCGATCTCCTTGAAGATGACCTCCGGCCTGGAGACCTGGAACTCGTAGCCCTCACGCCGGAGGTTCTCGATGAGGATCGCGAGGTGCAGCTCCCCCCGCCCGCTCACGACGAGCGTGTCGGGGCTGTCGGTGTCGGCGACGCGCAGTGCGACATCGCGCTCCAGCTCTGCGTAGAGGCGCTCGCGGATCTTGCGGCTCGTCACGTGCGTGCCTTCGCGTCCGGCGAACGGGCTCGTGTTCACCGCGAAGGTCATCCGCAGGGTCGGCTCCTCGACCTTGATCGGCGGCAGCGGCCGCGGATCCGCGGCGTCCGCGATGGTGTCGCCGATCCCGGCATCGGGGACACCCGCGACGGCGACGATGTCCCCCGCCTTCACCTCATCGACCTCCTCGCGCCCGAGGCCCTGGAAGGTGAAGAGCTGCGTCACTTTCGCGGGCGTGAGCGCGCCGGAGTGGTCGATACGCATGACGTTCTGCGCGCGTCGCAGCGTGCCGGACTGCAGCCGGCCGATCGCAATGCGGCCCTTGTACTCGTCGTGCGCCGTCGTGGTGACAAGGAGCTGCGCCGGCGCGTCAGCGTCGACGTCTGGTGGCGGGATCTTGTCGAAGATCGCCTCGAAGAGCGGCTCGAGCGTCGGGCCGATGTGCCGATGGTCCGTGCCCGCGGCACCGATGAGCGCGTTCGTGTAAATGGTCTCGAACTCGCTCTGCTCGTTCGACGCGCCGAGATCGAGGAACAGATCGAAGGTCTCATTCAGGACATGGTTCGGGCGCGCCTGCGGCCGGTCGATCTTATTGATGACGACGATCGCCTGGTGGCCGCGGCGAAGGGCCTGGCGCAGCACGAACTTCGTCTGCGGCATCGGGCCGTCGACCGCGTCGACAAGCAGCAGCACACCGTCGACCATGTTCATCACGCGCTCGACCTCGCCACCGAAATCCGCATGCCCCGGCGTGTCAACGATGTTGATCTTCACGCCGCGGTACGTGATCGCGGTGTTCTTGGCCATGATCGTGATCCCACGCTCGCGCTCGATAGCGTTCGAGTCCATGACGCGCTCCGTCAGCTGCTGATTCTCGCGAAAGATGTGGCTCTGGCGGAGCATTGCGTCCACGAGGGTGGTCTTGCCGTGGTCGACGTGCGCGATGATCGCGATGTTGCGTATGTCGTCGCGGCGCACTCAGGGCTGAGTATGAGGCCGCGAGACCTGTTCCGCGCCGTCAGCGTGACGAGCGATACACCGTTGACAGCGAGAATTGCGCGAAATCCCAGTCGAAGGCGGAGATCCGATGGCCGCGGATCTCGGGCCGCACAAGGGTCCAGGTCTCGCTCCAGCCGAGGAACGCACCAGGCGCGGACCGGCTGAGGATGAAGCTCGCGGACTGGTACAAGCTCTCGCGCTCGGCCGGATCCCGCGTCACGTCGGCGCGATCGACGATCGCGTCGAAAGCGGCGTTCGAAAAGTTCGTGCGAGTGACGGTCGAGCCGCTCTGGAACACCGTGCTGTACCAGTCCTGCCCGTCGGGGTAGTCCTGGCACCAGCCGAGCAGGTAGAGCTGCGGCTGGACCTGGGGCCCGCGTCGCCACCCCCACCCGACCGAGGCATCAAGGGGGTCGTACTTCACATCGACGCCGAGGTAGGCCTTCCACTGCGCGATCGCCCATTGCACGCGAGCGTTGTTGCGCGGGTTGGATCGGACGGTGAAGG
>JBKJTV010000032.1:0-3913 GCA_046589985.1 Candidatus Limnocylindria bacterium
CGCCCTGCGCGACGGCTTCCGCAGCGGCCGGATCACGGGAGCCGATGCCAGTGACATCGAGAGCTGCGGTGGGACAATGAGGGTCGCGGAGGGCGTCGCACAGGCTGTCCGCGGCTAAGGGGGAGCGAATGAAGGACGTCGTCATCATCGACGGCGCACGGACCGCCTTCGGCACGTTCGGCGGCGCGCTACGCGACATCTCCGCGACCGACCTCGGCGTCATCGCCGCGAAGGGCGCGCTCGAGCGTTCGAAGGTCGGACCAGAGAGGATCGATCACGTCATCTTCGGCAATGTCCTTCAGACGAGCGGCGACGCGGTGTACTTCGCGCGGCACATCGGCCTGCGGTCGGGCGTACCGAAAGAAGTGCCCGCCCTCACGGTGAACCGCCTCTGCGGCTC
Source organism: Candidatus Limnocylindria bacterium (assembly GCA_046589985.1). Lineage (GTDB taxonomy): Bacteria > Chloroflexota > Limnocylindria > P2-11E > P2-11E > JACDAF01. The sequence goes on from JBKJTV010000032.1 coordinate 401, forward strand.
GGGCCTGCAGGCGATCCTGCTCGGCGCGCAGGAGATCCGGCTCGGGCAGGCCGAGTTCGTGCTCGCCGGCGGCGCCGAGAACATGAGCCTGGCCCCTCACCAGATCCGCGGCGCGCGCTGGGGCCTCCCGCTCGGTGAGCAGAAGCTCGAGGATTCTCTGTGGGTCGCCCTCATCGACTCGTACAACGGTCTGGGGATGGCGAACACCGCCGAGAATCTCGGCCGCAAGTACGGGATCACGCGCGAGCAGGCTGACGAGTTCGCCTACCGCAGCCACCTGCTTGCCGCCAAGGCCCGCGAGTCGTGCCGCTTCAGCGACGAGATCGTGCCGGTCGAGGCGAAGGCGAAGAAGGGCACGGTGGTCGTGGACAAGGACGAGCACATCCGCCCGGACACGACACCCGAGTCGCTCGCGAAGCTCGTCGCGCGCTTCGAGCAGGGCGGCACGGTCACCGCGGGTAACGCGAGCGGCATCAACGACGGTGCCGCCGCGGTCATCGTCGCGTCGGCCGAGGCGGCCGAGCGCGCGGGTCTCCGGCCGATCGCGCGCATCGTCTCGGGTGGCGTGTGTGGCGTGGACCCCGACATCATGGGGATCGGTCCCGCGCCATCGAGCCGCCAGGCGCTCGAGCGCGCGGGCCTCCGGGTCCAGGACATGGACCTCGTCGAGATCAATGAGGCGTTCGCGACGCAGTACCTCGCCGTCGAGAAGGACCTCGGCCTCGATCGCGAGCGTACGAACGTGAACGGTGGCGCGATCGCGCTCGGGCATCCGCTTGGCGCGTCGGGCGCGCGGCTCGCACTCACGCTCGCGTACGAGCTGCGGAAGCGCGAGAAGCGCTACGGCCTCGCGTCGCTCTGCATCGGTGGTGGCCAGGGCATCGCGGCGGTGATCGAGAGGATCTAGCGATGTCCTCCGTGGCCGCGACCGATGTGGTACTCAGCGATGTCCTGGCCGCGCGCGACTTCCTCGCGGCTCACCTGGACCCGACCCCGCTCATCCGGCGTGAGGGCGTCTGCGCCGCGCTCGGACTCGAGGTCTGGCTCAAGTGCGAGAACCTCCTGCCGACGGGCGCGTTCAAGGTGCGGGGCGGGCTGAACCTGGTCGGCCGCGATCCATCGGCGCGAGCCGGTGTGATCGGGGCGTCCACGGGTAACCATGGGCAGTCCCTCGCCTATGCCGGCAAGGTCTTCAACGTCCCCGTGACGATCGTCGTGCCTCATGGTGCGAACCCACAGAAGCTCGCCGCGATGCGCGCGAGCGGGGCGACCATCGTCGAGCACGGGAACGACTTCGAGGACGCCCGCCTCGAGTGCGAGCGTCGCGCGTCGTCGCTCGCACTCCGGTACGTCCACTCCGGCAACGAGCCCTACCTCATCGCCGGCGTCGCGACCGCCGCACTCGAGGTCCTGCTCGACCAGCGACCCGACGCGGACGTCCTCATCGTCCCGGTCGGTGGCGGGAGCGGTGCCGCCGGCGCGGCGGTGGTGGCGAAGGCCCTGCGCCCGGGCATCCAGGTGATCGGCGTCCAGGCCGTTGGCGCACCGGCCGCGTATCTCAGCTGGAAGGACCGGGTGCCGCGCGAGACACCTCGCGCCGACACGTTCGCGGACGGGCTCGCGACGCGATCCCCCTTCGCGCTGCCGCAGCGGATCCTCGCGGAGCTGCTCGACGATTTCGTCCTCGTCACGGACGATGAGCTCTACGAGGCGATGCGCCTGCTCCTCATCGAGGGCCACGTTGTCGCCGAGGGAGCCGGCGCGGCCGCGACGGCAGCGGCGGCGAAGCTCGGGTCGCGGCTGGCGGGCCGCACGATCGTGGCCTGGATCAGCGGGGGAAATGCGACGGACGAATCGCTTCAGCGAGCGCTCGGGCGGGTCTGATCACGCGCTAGTCCGCCTCTCCGGCCGCGGCGGCGATGGCCGCCGCGCGCGTGGTCCGCTGGCGTGCACCCTCGCGGGTCACGATGAACGCCACGGCGGCGACGATGATCGCGGCGCCCACGAGGATCGAAGGCGTGATCGGCTCCGCGAGAAAGACCGCGCCGAGCAGCACCGCGACGACGGGATTCACGTACGCGTAGGTCGCGACGAGCGACAGTGGGGCGTGCTGCAGCAGCCAGCTGTAGGCGGTGAAGCCGACCAGCGAGCCGAAGACGACGAGGTAGGCCAGCGCCATCAGCGAGCTCGTCGAGAACGCTGCGGCTTCGAAGCGACCCAGCTCTCCGATCGCCGTGCCAACGAAGAGAAGCACGACGCCGGCGACGAGCTGCTGGAGGGCAGTGGAGAGCAGACCATCGCGCGGCAGCTGCAGCCGCGGCGCGAGGAAGGTGCCGAGCGCCCACGAGATGGTCGCGATGCAGACCATCGCGAGTCCAAACAGGTCGATCTCCCCGCTCGATCCCCGCGGGATGACGAGGAAGGCGACGCCGCCGAAACCGACGCCAACGCCCGCGAAGGTCGACGGGTGGATCCGCTCGCCGGCGAGACGCCGGAGCAGGACGAGCCAAAGCGGGACCGAGGCGATGATGAGCGCCGTCAACCCGGACGGTACGGTCCGCTCGGCAAGCATGACGAAGGCGTTGCCACCGACGAGCAGGAGCAGACCGACGACCGAGGCGCCGGCGAGCTGCTGGCGGCCGACCCGCACGCCGCGCCGCGCCGCGACCCAGCCAAGAAGCACGAGGCCCGCGATGCAAAAGCGCACCCCCGATGAGAAGAGGGGCGGAAGCGTCTGCACAGCGATCGCGATCGCGAGATACGTGGAACCCCAGATGACGTAGACGAGCCCCAGCGCGAACCAGATCGCGACCGGCGATGCGCTGCGCGTGTTGCTCATCGTCAGATGCTAGGAGGGAACGGCAGGTCCCGACCGTAAACTCCGACGCATGCGCATTGCGCCCGCGCTCCTCTGTGCACTGCTCGTCGTGTCCTGCAATCCGTTCGCGCAGCAGGCCCCGCGTCTCACGCGGGAGCCCGAGCCGACCTTCCGTCCGCTCGCGGGTTCGGCTGCGCTGACGCTGGTGGAGCGCTCGGTCGCGGTGACCTACGCCGTCGCGTACGCGATGCAGGGCGAGCTGGAGGGCACGCGTGTGACGGGGAGCTGGACGACGTTCCAGCGACCGCCGCAGGTACGGCTGGACATGATGCTGAGCGGTCAGAGCGGTCCAGCGGTCAGCGTCCGGAGCTACATCACGCCCGACGGCGTCATCGTCTGCCAGATGCGCACCCCGCCGGCCTGCCAGCAGGCGGGTGAAGCGATCGGACCCGACGCATCCGCGACGAACCTCCTCGCGCGGCGACCGGCGGACTACACGGTCGTCGTGCGCGAGAAGCTCCGCCTTGCCGATGAGCAGACGGAATGCTTCCTCTTCAGGCCGAGGACGGGCGTCGACGCGAGCTTCAAAGAGGCCTTCATCTGTTACGCGGCGGACGGCGTCCCGCTCATGGTCGACATCGACCTCCCGGACGGGAGCTCGTTCGCACTCGAGGGCCGGATCGTGAAGCGGGCCG
>JBKJTV010000008.1:0-3308 GCA_046589985.1 Candidatus Limnocylindria bacterium
GGAGGCGCAGCAGAAGATCCATAGCTACATCCCGATCGCCGAGAAGGAAGGCGCGACCGTCGCCGCAGGCGGGCACACCTTCAGCGAGGGTCCGCTCTCGAAGGGCTACTTCCACGAGCCAACGGTCCTCATCGATGTGAAGCCGAACATGCGCGTCGCCCAGGAGGAGATCTTCGGCCCGGTCACCGCGGTAATCGAGGTGAAGGACACGGACGAGGCGATCAAGGTCCTGAATGGCACGAAGTACGGGCTTTCGTGCTCGGTCTACACGCGGGACGTGAACAAGGCCTTCCGCTTCATGCGCGACGCGGAGACCGGGCTCGTGTACGTGAACGCGGGCACCATCGGCGCGGAGATCCAGCTGCCGTTCGGCGGCATGAAGGCGACCGGCAACGGCCACCGCGAAGCGGGGCGCGCGGCGCTCGACGTGTACTCGGAATGGAAGTCGATCTACATCGATTACTCCGGCAAGCTGCAGCGCGCGCAGATGGAGCCCTAGCGGGCAACGCCCGCTCTCTTCGCAGGGGCTGCGCCCCTGCCACCCCCGTTAACGAACGGTGACGAACCAGAACACGCCGTAGTCCTCGAGCCACTGGGCGCCTTCGATGAGCGGCCGGATCGCGAGACGGTACGTGCCCGGCACGCTCGGCGCCTGCACCGTGAACTGGAACCAGGCGACCTGGTTCGGCCCCACGTACTGCGCCGGCTGCATCGCGACGCGGTTGTAGCGCGGCCACCCCGTCGCGGGCGAGCCGCTCGTACCGTCGCCGCCGAGCGCACTGGCGCGATCCTGGCCGGGGTCGGGCTCCCAGGTGCCGAGGTAGGCGACTTCGCCCAGGCGCCCGCTCACCCACCCGACCGTGCCCGAGTTGTAGAAGGCGACCGTCGCGGTGCTTCGATCGCCCGCGCAGAGCGTCGGGTACCCGCTCTGCCCGTACCAGAACGCGTGCAGCCCGGGGATGCCGGACGGTACCCGCGCCGGCGCAGCGATGCCCGGGCCCTCGCTGCTCACGCACGGCACCGGCGCTGAGATGAAAGCAGCGGTCGCGAGCGTCCCGGCGGACACTGTGACCATCGCGGTACGCGTACCGGCGACGAGGCGGTAGCGGCCAGGCGCGATGTCGACAAGGCCGAACCAGCCGATGCCGTCCGTCGTCCGAGTCCCAACGGCCGCGCCGGTCGTGTCACTCACGAGCGTGATCGCGCGATCGGCAAGGATCGCCCCGGCGTCGTCGCGCAGCACGCCGCGGATGTGCCCGGCGGTCGGCCGCGTCTTCCACGACATCTCCGGGATCGCGGCGGGGGCAGCGAAGACCGCCGGCGCGATCGCGTCGTAGGTGCTCGGCTGCGTGAGCGCCTGCGCGAGCAGCGCGCGACTCGCGGTACCACTCCGCGCTCCGCTGTTCGTCTGCGCGTCCGGCGTGCGGTACGAGTAGCCGACCCAGCCAACGGCGGACCGACCCGCGGCGCTCGGTCGAAGGGCCTCACGGATCTGGCGCACGCTCTCGCCGATCTCGTTCAGATAGAGCGCGGACCCGATCGCGGTCTGACGGCCGTATTGATTGTCGCGAGCGAACTCGCTCCATTGGTCGTACATGACGCGTTGGTCGCCGGCCCCGCCGATGACGGAGTCTCGCTTGTAGTTCATGGGGATCGCGAGATCGACGATCCCCTCCTGGAGCCAGCCTCGCCAGTCCTGCAGTTGCTCGGCGTACGTTCGCGTGCGCTCCCAGCCACCCTGAGCGGCGGGACCGCCCCCGTACGCGATGCCGTCGATGCTCACACGGACGCGGGGCTTCGCGGCGAAGGTGTCGAGGTAGACGCGGCGGACGATCCCAGTCACCTGGTCGCGCCGCCACTGCGCCCACTGCGCATCGAGTGCCGCCGGCCGGTCCGAGCGGCCTGTTGCAGCCTGGAACCGCGCGAGCGCGGTCGGGTTGTAGCCCCACGATGGTGTGCCGCTCGCGAGGTTGCCGTCCGGGTAGCGGATGCGGTCGAGGTTCACCCCGTCGACGTCGTAATTCGCGACGATGCTCGCGACGAGGCGCGCGAGCCAGTCGGCGGCATCCGGGTGCCCGGGATCGATCGAGTAGTCCGTCGCGACCTGGGTCTCGCCGTCAGAGCGATAGCTGATCCAGTTGTCACGTCCCGTGCGCGACGGGCCGTGCAGGTTGAAGACGTGATCGGACGCGAGGGGCGGCGTCGTGCCGCGCCAGATCGCGGTGGCGATGACCCACGCATGCACCTCGATGCCCTGCGCATGCGCCTTCGCGATGAGACGCTCGAGCGGGTCGAACGGTGCCGCGGCGATGGCGGCTTCCGTACGCGGCGCGATCGAGCGGCCGCAGAAGCAGTCGCCGCGGCGCACGACCTGCGCGACGATCGCGTTCAGGTTCGCGCTCTTGGTGTACGCCACGAGCTCGTCGATCTGGGGTTCAGTGAAGATGCCATCGCCGAACGCGTCGACCCAAAGAGCGCGGAATTGCGGCGTGGCGGCCGCGGCCGCCGTGACGACGTCGCTCGCTGTCGCCGCGTTGGCCGGCGCGGCAGGCAGCGGCACGACCGCTAGGACGACCGCACAGAGGGTCGCGAGCGCACGATGCATCACCGCCTTAACGGGCGGAGGCGTCCGGCGATGCGCTATCAGATCCGTCATCGGAGGGGCTGTCTGAGGACGGTCCCGAGCCAGCGAGCGACCGCAGACACGGCCTCCTGCTCCTTGCTGCCGAAGTCGTGACCGGCGCCGGCGATCCGCACAAGATCGATCCGCGGATTCCGCCCGGCGATCCGCTCGAGGATCGCGAGCGGTCCGAGCTCATCGCGTTCGCCCTGCACGACGAGGGTCGGGCAACGCACCGCCTCGAGGACGGCCTCGTCGCGCGGGCGCGGCCGGCCGGGTGGCCCGATCGGGTGGCCGAGGATCGCAAGCGCGTCGGGTGGCTCTTGATCTGCCAGGAACGCGCAGATGCGCCCACCGAACGAGCGACCGACCAGCGCGATCCGCTCGGCCCCGAGGTCGCGGAGGGTCTCACGGCGCGCGCGCAGCTCGGAGATCTCCGCCGCGTAGTCCTTGCTTGGACGACGCTTCCGCGTCGAGAAGGCCATCGGGTGGGCCAGCATGCCGACCTCTCCGAGCGCGATGACAAGCGCGCGGAGGATCGGCTGGTCCTCGTCGCCGCCGTAGCCGGGTACGAGCACCGCTCCGTTCATGACCGGCGCTTCGCACGCGAGGCCACCGCTGCGGGCGCACGGGGGATCTTCTGTTCCATCCCGATCGACGCGCCGAGGACATCACCGACCGAGGCGAG
>JBKJTV010000194.1:0-2651 GCA_046589985.1 Candidatus Limnocylindria bacterium
CCAGGCCGTCGCGGATATGGGCAGAGACGATGCTCGCGGAGACCTGCGGGTCGAGATCCTCATGCGGGTTGTGCCCCGTCTGGTTCTCGATGAACGCGACGGGGTTCCGCATCTTGCCGATGTCGTGGTAGTACGCACCGACCCGGGCGAGAAGCGTGTCGGCCCCGATCTCCTCGGCCGCGCGCTCCGCAAGGTTCGCCACGAGCAGCGAGTGGTGGTACGTGCCGGGCGTGCGGAGCAGGAGCTGACGCAGCAGCGGGTGGTTCGGGTCCGCGAGCTCGCGGAGCTCGAACACTGTCGTGATCCGGAAGAGGTGGCCGAGCAGGACCATGCCGCCGAAAGCGAACAGGCCGGACGCGATCCCGTTGACGGTCGCGGCCGCGCCAAGCTGCAGGAAGCCGATGACGTCGGTCGCGCGCCCGACGAGGAGGAACGCGGCGATGACCCCGAGGTTGCCACCTACGACGTATAGCGCGCCTGCCACGAACTCTCGCGCGGTGGTGGCGCGGCGCACCGCGGCCATTCCAAGCAGCGCAGGGACGAGCACGTAGGCGACGAGCTCGACCTGCCCGGACATGATCCCGAGGTGGAGGCCGCCCGCGATCTGCGTCGCGAGCGCGGTCCGGCCACCGACGAGGATCGTGAGCATCATCGCGACGGCGGCGAACGGGACGAAGTACACAGCGAGGCTGTGGCCGGGCACGAGGACCCGCCCGGCGAGCGTGATGGAGAGGAGCGAGAGCCCGACGAGGAGGACGCGGCGGTCATCGGCCCATGACTCCTGCGCGTAGCGCTCGGCGAAGAGTGCGAGGACGCCCGCGATGAGCAGACCCCAGACGAGGAGCCCGAACGCGCCCTTCAGGTCAAGGCCCGTGTTCGCGAGGCCGAGCGCACGTAGCTTCTCGACGTCCTGCGGCGTGACGACCTGTCCTTCGCGTACGACGATCTCGCCCGCGGCGACCTGCACCTGGACCGGCACGACGTTCGCCCGCGCGGCGGACTGCGCCGCGGCCGTCGCGCTGGCATCGGGCGTCTCGCTCACCTCGAGGTGCGGGCGGAGGATCTCCGTCGCCGCACGTTTCTGCCGTTCTGTCCAGCCGGACGGAAGGACCTTCGGCGCGTCGGCGCGGGCGGCCTCGAGCTGCTCCTCGCGGATCCCCGTCGAGTAGAGGGTCGCGAGCAATCGCTCGAGCTCGCGCGCCAGTGCCTCCCACTCTGCGAGCGGTGCGTCGACGAGGTCCTGCGCGACGGGCCCGCCGAGCGGAGTGTCGGCGATCCGCGTGAGCGCGACGATCTTCTGGTCGCGCGTGAGGACCGCGTCCGTCCTCGTCCGGGCGATCGTGTTGATCGCTGTGCCGAGCTGGCTCGTCTCGTTCGCCACGACCGCGGGGTTGCGCGTGAACTGGCGGGCGACGGAGGCCGCCGCCTTCTCGCGCTCTGCGGACGTGAGGACCTCGGAGTAGTAGGACACCGACCGCGGTGCGCGAACGGCCCGGTCGGCGACGACGCCGGCCTCATAGGTGACGACGGCGGGCGGCGCGAGGAGGAGCACGAGCGCGGAGAGCAGGCCGAACACGACGACGAACGCCGCGAGGCGCGCCCGAGGCTCGTCATGCAGCCTCGCGCGAAGATCCGGGAAGCCGCGGGGCCGCCGCAGGGCGATCACTTCTGTTCGGCCTCGTAGCGGTCGTACGCGTGCACGATCCGCATGACGAGCTCATGGCGCACGACGTCGCGCTCGTTGAACTCGACGAAGCCGATCCCCTCGACGCCGCTCAGGATCTCGCGCGCGAGGATGAGTCCGGACGGCTGACCCTTGTCGAGGTCGATCTGAGTGACATCGCCGTTCACCACGGCCTGGGAGCCGAAACCGATGCGCGTGAGGAACATCTTCATCTGCGCCGCCGTCGTGTTCTGCGCCTCGTCGAGGATGATGAACGCCTCTGACAAGGTGCGGCCACGCATGAAGGCCAGCGGGGCCACCTCGATCTCCCCGCGCTCCAGCGCACGCGCAGAGCGCTCCGGGGGCATGAGCTCGTAGAGCGCGTCGTACAGCGGGCGCAGGTATGGATCGATCTTCTCCTGCATGTCGCCGGGCAGGAAGCCGAGACGCTCACCCGCCTCGACCGCAGGACGCGTGAGGATGAGCCGTGCGACCTTGCGATCGCGCAGCGCCGCGACGCCCATCGCGACTGCGAGAAAGGACTTCCCGGTGCCGGCCGGACCGATGCCGAAGACGAGGTCGTGCTTGCGGATACCGTCGATGTACCGGCGCTGGTTGTCAGACTGCGGAACGATCCGCTTGCCGCGCACCGTCGTGGCGATGTGGTCGCCAAGCTGCTCCGGCGCGGCGACGGGTGCCTCTTTCGCCTCGCCGATGAGACGGTCGAGCGCGGGCTTCCGCAGGCTGTCGTCGCGGCCCGACAGCGTCCGCATCGCGCCGACAAGCTCGCCCACGCGCGCCACCGCGGTGGAATCGCCGCTGATGCGGAGCTCCGCGCCGCGGGAGATCATCTTGACGCCGAACTCGCGCTCGATGCGGTCGATATTCGACTCGTCCTTCCCCGCGACGAACATCATCTCGTCGGGGTCCGGGATGAGGATCGTGATCTGATCATCCCCACTCACTTCGCTGGCTTCGCCTGCTCCGT
>JBKJTV010000092.1:0-3868 GCA_046589985.1 Candidatus Limnocylindria bacterium
CTTCTCGGCGTGCTTCAGATCCTCGATGTAGCGCTCGGCGTGCAGGACCGCGGTCGTGGCATCGCCGACCGCCGTCGTGATCTGCTTCGCCAGCTGCTGGCGCGTATCGCCGACGGCGTAGACACCGGGGAGGTTCGTCCGCATGAACTGGTCGGTGATGATGTAGCCGGTCGGATCGTGGTCGATGTGCTCCTCGAAGAGCTCGCGGCCGACCGGCTTGAAGCCGACGAAGATGAACACTCCCTCCACCGGAACACGCTCGACCTTGCCCTCACGCTCCACGTCGATCCACTTGACGTCGCCGTTCCCGCCGATCTCCTTCACGACAGCAGGAGTGATGGTCTTCACCTGATCCATGCCGAGAAGTCGGTCCTGGAGGATGGCCTGCGCCTTGAACTCGTTCCGGCGGTGCACGAGGTAGAGCTGTTTGGAGAACCGCGTGAGAAAGAGGCCCTCCTGGAACGCGGAGTCACCGCCGCCGATGACCGCGAGGTCGGCACCCTTGAAGAACGCACCGTCACACACGGCGCAGTAGGACACGCCTCGGCCGTGATACTCCTGCTCGCCTGGGACCTTCAGCTTGATGGGCTCACCGCCGACGGCGACGATGACCGCGAACGCACGGTGGATGGTGCCGTCTTCCATCTCGATGACCTTGCGGTCGCCCTCGGAGCGCACCTTCTTGACCGGTGAATACGTCTGCACCTTGAGCCCGAACTTCTCGGCATGCTTGGCCATCTTTTCCGCGAGCGCGCGGCCCGTGATGGACTCCTCGCCCGGCCAGTCCTCGATGAGGTCGGTGTTGAGGATCTCGCCGCCGACGTCCTTGGCCTCGAGGAGGACAGCGTTCATGTTGGCGCGCGCCGCGTACAGTCCCGCCGTGAGCCCGGCGGGGCCGCCGCCGATGATGACGAGGTCGTAATCAGCCACTTTTCAAAGACTAGAACAGGTCTGCTCGCGCTTGTATTCGCGCTGGCCTGCGGAGGATCGACAATGTCGCAGCCGTCACACCGGTACCTGGCGCTCGGGGACTCTTTCACCATCGGTACCGGCGTCGGCGCCGAGCGCTCATTTCCTTCGGAGCTCGTACGGCGCTGGAAGGCGCGCGGTCTGGAGGTGGCGCTCACGAACCCCGCGGTCAATGGGCATACGACGGACGCGCTCATCGAGCTCGAGCTCCCGCTGGCACGCACGGTCAAGCCAACGATCGTCACGGTGCTGATCGGTGCGAACGACATCGTGCGGGGGATCGATGACACCAGGTACCGCGCGCAGGTGCGGCTGATCTTCTCGGAGCTGCTCGCATCGGGCACAGCACCGCGCGCGGTCTACGGGCTCCCTCAGCCTGACTGGTCGGTATCCCCGAGCGCGGCGGCGTTCGGGACACCCGACACGCTGCGCGCGCGCATCGTGGCCTTCAACGCGATCCTTCGCGAGGAGGTCGAGCGTGCGGGCGGGACGTACATCGATCTCTTCCCGCTGATGCGGCGCCAAGCCGAGGCTGGCATGTTCGCCCCGGATGGCCTGCACCCCTCCGCGGAGGCGCTCGCCGAGTGGGCAGCGGCGCTCGAGGAGCGTCTCCTGCGCACCTAGGATATGAAGGATATGAGCGTGAGCGTGCTCGAACGCATCGCCGACCCGAGCGACCTGCGTGGGCTCAGCAAGGACGAGCTCCTGCAGCTCTGCCGGGAGATCCGCGAGTTCACGGTGGAGGCGGTGCAACGCACCGGAGGCCACATCAGCTCGAGCCTTGGCGCGACCGAGCTCACCGTCGCGCTGCACAGGACCTTCGAATCACCGCGCGACAAGCTCGTCTGGGACACCGGACACCAGGGATACGTCCACAAGATCCTCACGGGACGGCGCGACAAGTTCGACAAGCTGCGCCAGTTCGGCGGCATCTCGGGTTTCCTCACTCGGACGGAGTCCGAGCACGACCAGTTCGGCGCGGGACACGCGGGAACGTCGATCTCGGCGGCGCATGGGATGGCCGTCGCGCGCGATCTGCGCAAGGAGGATCATCACGTCGTCGCGGTGATCGGCGATGGGGCACTCACGGCGGGCATGGCCTGGGAGGCGCTGAACGCGATCGGCCACGCGAAGACGAGGATCATCATCGTGCTCAACGACAACGGCATGAGCATCTCTCCGAACGTAGGGGCGGTCTCGCGGATGCTCGAGAACGTCCGCGTCGCGTCGCCGTATCGCGAGCTGAAGCACGTTGTGCGACAGATCATCGATCACCTGCCGGGCTCGGAGCTGGCGGAAGAGGCCCGACGCCGTCTCTTCAACAGCCTCAAGGCGATCTTCATGCCGAACATCCTCTTCGAGCAGTTCGGCTTCACGTATTTCGGTCCGGCCAATGGGCACGACCTCTTCGAGCTCGAGAACGTGCTGCAGAAGGCGCGCGACTTCACCGACGGCCCGGTCTTCGTGCACGTGCACACGCAGAAGGGTCGCGGATATGGCCCGGCCGAGGAGGACAACCAGAAATGGCATGGCGTGTCGGCCACGGGTGCGTCCGCCGCGACCGCGCCGCAGTACACCAAGGTCTTCGCCGACACGGTCAGCGAGGCGATGCGGCGTGACGAGCGCGTGGTCGCGATCACCGCCGCCATGCCGGGCGGCACCGGCCTGACCCCGCTCTTCAAGGAGTTCCCGGAACGAGTCTTCGACGTCGGGATCTGCGAGCAGCACGCGATCACCTTCGCCGCCGGGCTCGCGACGCAGGGCATCGTGCCGATCGCCGCGATCTACTCGACCTTCCTGCAGCGCGGCTTCGACCAGGTCGTCCATGACGTCGTGATCCAGGATCTTCCGGTGGTCCTGGCGATGGACCGCGCCGGCATCGTCGGCGAGGATGGCCGGACGCACCAGGGGCTCTACGACATCGCGTTCCTGCGGCCGCTGCCGGGCATCGTGCTCATGGCGCCGAAGGACGAGGCCGAGCTTCGACAGATGGTCTGGACCGCCGTGCGCCACGCGGGCGCCGGGCACGGGCCGATCGCGTTCCGCTTCCCGCGCGGCGCGGGTACGGGGGCCGCGCTCGACGCGCCGCTCGAGGAGCTGCCGATCGGTGTTTCCGAGACGCTACGCGAGGGCGCGGACGTCTCGATCGTCGTCTACGGGACGCTCGTCGGCGCCGCGGTCGAAGCAGCAACGTTCCTCGCGCGCGACGGGATCGAGGCGACGGTGGTGAACGCGCGGTTCGCGAAGCCGCTCGATGCCGCCCGTCTCCTTTCGCTCGCGGCACGGTGTCCGCGGATGCTCACGATCGAGGAGCACGTCGTGGCCGGCGGCTTCGGCTCCGCCGTCGGCGAGCTCCTCGCGGAGAGCGGCGCACGTATCGAGCTCGAGCTGGTCGGCATCCCGGACGAGTGGGTGGACCACGGCCCACAGCAGGTCTGGCGTCACCGTTACGGGTTGGACGCCCTGGGCATCGCGGCGGCGGTCCGCCGGCGCTGGCCACAGCTCGTCAAGCCGAGCGAGGCGGAGCGCAGCGCGGGTTGACCCCGGCCTCAGCGCAGCGAGGCGAGGTAAGCGACCAACGCATCGAGATCCCCGGGGGACAGGCCGCGCACGAGGCCGCGGGGCATCGTGTCGTGCTGGCCCGGGACGATGTACGCGCCGGGCTCTGTCAGGGACTCGCGGAGGTACTCCATGAATGCCGCGGGCCGGCGCTCCGTCGCGACGGTACGGATGTGCGTCAGGTCGGGACCAAGCCGCGCACCTTCGCCAGCGATCTGATGGCACTTCCCGCAATCGAGGGCCCGGTAGAGCTGTCGGCCGCGCGCGACCGGCTCCGTGGCCGGCGCCTCCCCGCAGGCGGCGAGGCCGAGAGCGGCGACGGTCGCGGTGCACACGAGGA
>JBKJTV010000200.1:0-5829 GCA_046589985.1 Candidatus Limnocylindria bacterium
GCGGAGCAAAGGCCTGGGCGAGCGCGCCGTGACGGGCTCCGGGCTCGCGCACACAGCACTCCGCCCGTCGATCCTCTTCGGGAAGGGCGACGATTTCTTCCCGAAGCTCGGTTTCACGCTCAACTTCCCGGTCGTGCCCGTCCCCGGCAACGGCTCCGCGCGGTTCCAGCCCCTCCACGTCGCCGATCTCGCGCTGGTGCTGCGGGCCGCCCTCCGCGGGACCATGACCGGTGTGTACGAGCTCGCCGGGCCCGAGATCGTGACCTACGACGAGCTCCTCACCGAGACGATGCGGGGCTACCGGAAGCAGCGGCCGCGGCTGCACCTGCCCATCCCGCTCATGAAGCCGGCCGCCATGGCCATGGGCCTCGTCATGCGCGATCCGCCGGTGACGGTCGGCCAGCTCGACCTCCTGAAGGTGGACAACGTGCCCGGCCGGAACGACATCGAGCAGGTGTTCGGTATCACGCCCCGGCCATTCCGCGGCGGGCTCGGCTACCTGACGTCCTCCTAGAGCCCGCTCGGGCCTGGACTGTGGATATGTTCACGTTTTTCGCATCCGAAATGGGTCTCCGAGGGGTTCTCAGGAGGGCTTCCGGCGGGTAGGATTACGTACGCAAACCGCTACAGAACACCCGTGGGGAGTGCCTTCAGACGCGGTATCACCTTGATACCCCTATCTGATTGGTCTCGAAAGGAACACTCGGTCCCATGAAGGAATGGATCGTCTGCGAGGACAACTGCCTCAAGTGCAGCTACGGCGCGACCCTCGACTGCGATGGCGACTGCCCCCGTTGCCCGCGCAATACCTACTGCCCCTGCGTGACTTTTGTGAGCTTCGCCGCCGGTAAGCTCGCACCCGTTGCCCAGCCGATCGCGACGAGCTTCGATCGTCCCCGCGCGAAGCGCTAGGGCGCACCGCTCCAGATGACCGAATGACCGTCGACGCCGCGGCCCTCGCGACCCTGCGCGAACGCATCGATCGCATGGCGGTGTTCCTTTGACCTGCCAGGTATCACGCGCGAGGTCGAACAGCTAGAGCAGCAGGCATCGGAGCCGGGGCTCTGGAACGACCGCGTTCGCGCGCAGGCAACGCTGAAGCGACTCGAGCTCCTTCGCAAGCGCCTCGACCGTTGGCAGCGGTTTCGCACACGCGTCGATGATGTGAGCGAGCTCGCGCCGCTGGCTGCCGAGGACCCCACCATCGCACCGGACGTCGAACGCGATCTCGCCGCTCTCGCCGACGAGGTCGCGCGCGCGAGCCTGGAGGCGCAGCTCTCCGGACCCTACGACGAGCGCTCCGCTGTGCTCGCGATCTCAGCCGGGGTCGGCGGTACCGACGCCGCGGACTGGGCCCAGATGCTCCTGCGGATGTACCTCCGCTGGGCCGAGCGCCGTGGGTTCCGTACCGAGATCGTCGAGCAGACACCAGGCGAAGAGGCCGGCCTCAAGAGCGTCACGATCTCCGTCGAAGGCGACTACGCCTACGGTTTCCTGAAGACCGAGCGCGGCACACACCGTCTCGTGCGCATCTCGCCCTTCGACTTCCAGAGGCGGCGCCAGACCTCCTTCGCGCTGGTCGATCCGACGCCGCAGGCGGAGGACGAGGGCGAGGTCGAGATCCGCCCCGAGGACCTCCGGATCGACACGTACCGTGCGACCGGCGCCGGCGGGCAGAACGTGAACAAGACCGAGACCGCGGTGCGGATTACGCACCTCGCCACCGGCATCGTCGCGTCATCGCAGAACGAACGTTCGCAGCTCCAGAACCGCGAGCTGGTGATGCGCATCCTCCGCGCCCGGCTGCTCGAGCAGCGCGTCCGCGAGCTGGAGGCCGAGCAGGCGAAGGAGCGCGGGGAGATGCGCTCGGCCGACTGGGGCAGCCAGATCCGCTCGTACGTCCTCCACCCGTATACCCTCGTGAAGGACCACCGGACGGGTGTCGAGGTCGGCGACGTGAACCGGGTGCTGGACGGCGATATCGACCCCTTCATCGAGGCGGCGCTCGCTCGGCCTGCCGGGGCTGGCACCGCGGTTGCGGAGTAGCTGGGTACAGGCAGGCGTAGGAGGAACACAGATGGCCAAGATCGACCTTTCCGACCTCAAGTCCGAGCTGAAGGGGCTGAAGTTCGACGAGCTCTTCAGCGATTGGCGAGACGAGGCGAGCAAGCGGGCGAGCGGTCTCATGAGCGATGGTCGCACCCAGGTGAAACGTGGGCGGCGGGCCGTCGCAGACCCGAATGACGGTGACATGTTCGGTGCGTTCGTCCTTGGCATGACCGTCGGCGCGCTCATCGGTGCGGTGATCGCACTCGTGCTCGCTCCGGTCTCCGGCAGCGAAGCGCGCAAGAAGCTCGCCGAGAAGGCCGAGAAGCTCCGCGGCGAGTCCGGGCCTGGTACCGAGTGGGAGAGCGGTGGCGCGTCCGGGACCGAGAACGGCAAGACCACGTATCAGGCGACGCCGACCTACTAGGTCGCGCCTCTTCCTTCGCGGACGAGTCGCGGGATCCCGGCGGCCGCGGCATCGACGTCGCCGGGGCGGCGATACCCCGCGTTCTTCGCGGCCTCGTCCAGGTACAGCGTCGCGACGTCCTCGGCGACAAGCCGCACCGGCGAGTGTGAGGTGAAGGTCTGCACGGCCTTCACGTACCCGTGGCACCGCTCGCAGACGTCGATGCGGTGCCCGCGGGTCTCGTCGTCGTCCCCCTTTTCGACGCCGAGGGAGAGCGTCCCGAGATCGCGGTGGTCGTCGGTCCCGCAGTACGGGCAGAGCAGGACGAGCCATGACCAGCGTGAGCCGCAGCGCACGCAGCGCAGCACCCGCCGCCGCTCGGTGCCGATGAGCTCGGCCAATCCCGGCCACGCTCCGCAGACGAGGCAGTAGCCGCGCTCCCACTTGTCGAGATCGGTGAGCGACTGCGACTGCGCCGCCGCCTCCCAGAGGAGCGGCTGGATCGCGAGCTGCACGAGCTCCCCGAGCGCGGTCGCATCGACGCCGAGCGACGCGGCCGCGCGCTCGATGACGGGCCGGTCGTTCTGGAGCGCGGGCAACGCCAGCGCCGCGACGTCGACAGTCGTTTCCGCGAGCTTCGTCGCCGTGTCGTGTGCGGGCGTCCCGACGAGGGCCGTCTCGGAGAGGTTCCGCGCGACGCGTCCAAGCTCGTCGGCGAGCTCGCCGTCGTCGAAGGCGAGGCTCCCGGCCGCGAGCAGCGGCTCGCCAGCAGCGATCGCGCGCTCGGCGTCGGCGGGCGAAAGGGACAGGTCGACGTCCGGAGCGGAGCCGGAGAGCAGCTGTGCGAGCCGCTCGTCGTGGAAGGCCGCGATCGGGCCGAGGCCCGCGTCGCTGCTGGCGAGCTCTCGCCAGCGCGCGCGGGCCTCTTCGATCTCGAGCGGTGTTGGCAGCTAGTGCAAGGCCGCGAGGGCCGAGAAGAGCAGGACGTAGCGGAACGCGAGCACGCCGAGCAGGACTCCCGCACCCACGATCGCGAGCCGCCCGAGGTCGTAGCCGGCCACGACCGCGGTCGCGCCACCAGCGCGCTTCACGCTGACGGGTCCACTGCGCCAGGAGGTCAGCAGCGGGTACAGGATCGCGAGCCCGACGACGCCGAGCCAGAAGACGGGCGCGACGAGCTGGTCGAGGTCTGCGATGAGCGGAGTTGCGTGACCGATGATCGCGAGGTTGACGACGAGGATGAGCACGAGCACGCCTGCGGCCGCCGCGAACCACACCAACAGCTGGCGGACCGCAGCGGCCGTTCGCGCGAACGCGAGCCGGTCCGAGACGATCGCCGCGACCGCGGCGCCCGACAGTGCGCTGAAGACCATGTACATGGCGCCGAGCAGGATCGTGTCGCCCCAGACGGTCTGGCTCGTCACGTTCAGCAGGATGCCGCTGTAGGTCCCGACGGCGAGGGCGAACAGGGCGCAGACGACCATGCCGATCGGATTGTGCGCGAGCGACTCGATGAGGCCTGATGGTCCGCTCTCCGTGCGTCCGCGCCGACCCGTGTGACGGAGCGCATCGAGGAAGGGGATGAGCGTGAGCGCGCCGAAGATCGCGATGACGTAGGTGCCCCAGCTCATCGGCGAATTGCCATTGAACATGAGCGGGGACGGTCCGCGCTCGACGGCGATGGGGTCGCGGAAGACGATGTTCAGGAACCGGCCCGGCTCACCGAGGTCGAAGATAAGGAGGATGGCGACAACGATCATGAGCGGCAGCGGGATGAAGCCGAGACGCGCGGCGACCTCGCGGTCCTCGGTCCCGTCGGCGCCGCGTGGAGCGCTGAAGTTCATGAGCGCGATCACGAAGAACGTGCCGGCCGCCACGCCGGCAACGAACATCTCGAGGACGAGCATCCAGTTCGCCCAGTGCGGCTCGAGGACGTACAGATTCATGTCCATCTCGTCCTCCTATCCCGTCACGACCGCGGCGTCGGCCATGCGCCGACGCCGGAAGGCCGCGAGCCCGGTCACGCCGAGGACGGCTGCCGAGATGAGCGCGACGCCCGCCGACGGCGCGAAGTTGCGCTGCGGGAGGCTGGGGTTGGCCGGGAGGCTGTAGACCTCCGGCTTGTCCATGAGGAGGTAGAAGACGTTCAGGCCGCCGACGACCTCCATATCCTTCACCGCAGCGCCCTTGTTCGGGCCCGCGGTGATGGTGCCCTTGTTGCCGAGGTCCCAGCCGTAGATGTAGGCATCGGTCTGGCCGCGCGCGTGGAGCGCTCGGACGCGCTCGGCGGCCATGATCTTGAGGTCGTCCACCTTGCCGTAGGTGAGCGACGAGGTGGGGCAGGCCTTCGCGCACGCCGTGCTCATCCCCTGCTCGAGGCGGTCCTGGCAGAGGATGCACTTGTTCACGCGGCCGGTCTTCTTGTTGAACTCGATGACGCCGAAGGGGCACGCACCGACGCAGTAGCGGCAGCCGATGCAGACGTCCTGGTGGATGTCGACCGAACCGAACTGCGTGCGATAGAGCGCGCCGGTGGGGCAGACCTCGAGGCAGCCAGCCTGCTCGCAGTGCTTGCAGGAGTCGCTCATCATGAGCCAGCGCGCGCCGCTGCGGTCCGCGGTGTTCTTGTCCGGACCGATCTGCTCGATGAACTTCACGTGACGCCAGTCATACGAGTTCAGATGCCCGGTGTTGTCGTAGGAGTCGCCGGTGAAGGCACGGTGCTCGCGCACCGCGGCCTCGTCGGTCATCGGGATCGGGCCGGCGCCCGGCTCGATCTCGTTCCACTGCTTGCAGGCCACCTGGCAGGCCTTGCACCCCGTGCAGACGGTCGTGTCGACGAACATTCCCTTGGCGTTCGCGGTCACGTCTACACCTTCCCCTTTTCGATCTTGCAGGTGAAGGCCTTGGCCTCATGGATCGACACGTTCGGATCGCCAACGAGCGAGGTCGTGTTGTTCGCGATATCGCTGGTCGCGATGCCCATGTAGCCCCAGTGCCACGGCATGCCGACCTGATGGATGACCTTGCCGTCGAGGTTGAACGGACGGAGACGCTTCGTCACGAGCGCCCGCGCGTGCGTCTTGCCGCGCGAGCTGCTGACCGTCACGTACTCGCCGTTCTTGATGCCCTTCTCGCCGGCGAACTCCGGCGACATCTCGACGAACAGCTCCGGCTGGAGCTCCGCGAGCCAGGGGAGCCAGCGGCTCATCACGCCGGAGAGGTGATGCTCCGTGAGGCGGTACGTCGTGATGACCGTCGGGAACTCGCTCCCGGCGTACTCGTTGTACTTGTTGCCTGGAACGTTCCAGATCTTCGAGACCGGGTTCTGGTCCTGCTTGTAGAGGAGGTTCTTCACCGGGGACTCCCACGGCTCG
>JBKJTV010000276.1:0-4369 GCA_046589985.1 Candidatus Limnocylindria bacterium
GCATCCCGCTCTACAAGGCGCTCGGCGGCGCGGCGCGGGCGAGCGTCCCCGTCTATGGCTCGAAGGTGTACACGGCGGAGCCGGCGGCGATGGCGCGCCAGGCCGCCGACCAGGTCGCGAAGGGGCATCGCGCGATCAAGATCCAGCTCGGCCGGAGCGCGAAGTGGGGCGGCTACCGCGCGGACATTGCCGTCGCCGGGGCGATCCGCGAGGCGATCGGACCGGACATCGAGATGGGCGCCGACGTGAACAGCGCGTACGACGCCGCCACGGCGATCAAGGTCTGCCACGAGATCGCGAAGTACGACCTTGCGTTCATCGAGGAGCCGGTCTTTCCCGACGACATCGACGGCTACGAGCTCATCCGCCGCTCGCAGCCGATCCCGCTCGCCGCTGGCGAGTCCGAATTCGGTATCTTCGGCTTCCGCGACCTCCTCGCGCGGCGCGCCCTCGACATCGTCCAGCCGGACGTCGCGCGCATCGGCGGCTACACCGCGGCAAAGCGTCTCGGTGCGCTCGTCCACGCGCATAACGTGAAGTACGCGCCGCACACCGGATTCTCGTGCGGTCTGGCGCAGGTCGCCTCACTGCACCTCGCCGCCAGCGTCCCAAATCTTTGGCGTTGCGAGTGGATGTGGATCGGGAACCCTCTGTCCGAGATCTTCGAGCAGCCGCTCCCCCAGCCCACTGCCGGCGCGATCGCGCCACCCACCGGTCCGGGCTTGGGTCTCGAGCCCGATCGCAAGAAGCTCGATCGCTTCTCGGTCAAGGGCTAACGGACCCCGAGCACACGGTCCACGAAGCGCTCCGTCGTCGCGAGCGCGATCTGGCTGGCGACGCCGACGCTGATCATGTCGAAGCCGTGGCCCGACCACGGGAACCGCAGGTAGACCACCGGCGTGCCCCGTTCGTGGAGAAGGCCCGCAAGCTCGTCAGCGTGTCGCGGGTACACGATCTGATCGGCAGCACCGTGCAGCAGCAGCGTCGGGACCGCGCCCGCGACCCACGCCTGCGGACTGGCATCCCGGAAACGATCACGTGCGTCGGCCGGCGTCCCGCCGATAAGGTCGCGCAGGGCGGACCGCCCGTCGATGAGGTCCGGATCCGCCGGGATCTCGTAGCCCGCGATGAGGTCCGTCGGACCGTAGAGCGCGACGACGCCGGCGACGCGCGCGGGAGGGCCGCACGGCGTCTCCGTGGCGCGGTAGGCCGCGAGCAGCGCGAGGTGTGCCCCGGCAGAACGTCCGATGAGCACGACCCGCTCCGGATCGACGCCATCCGACAGGGCGTGCCCGCGTACATGGGCGAGCGCGCAGAGCACGTCATTCATCGGCACGGGATGCCGCACCGCCGGGGCGAGCCGGTATTGGACGTCGTACACGACATAGCCCCGTGACGCGAACGCTCGCGACCACTCGGTGTTCGACAGCATCGTCTCGCCTTTGTCGCCAGCACGCCAGCTCCCGCCGTGCACGACGACGATCGCGGGTCGCGCCACGCCCGCGCCCGGGGGCGCGTACCGGTCGAGCCGGAGCGAGCCGCCGACAACATCGAAGGGGACGTCCCGCTGCACGCTCACCGTCGGGACCCGCTGGCCGACGAAGGCCGTGAGGGGCGAGAAGGCGGGGCGCTGCCCGGCGACATCCATTCCGAAGGCGTCGCGAAGCTGCTTGTCCGCCTCCGCGATAACGCCCGGCGCACGCGTGAGCGGAAGCACCGCGAGCACGATCGCGATCGCGGCCGCACCGAGCGTGGCCACGGGGACGGCCGAGCCGGTCCCGACGCGCGCGATCGCGGCTCCTGCCGCAACGAGGCCGAGGACGATGAGCCACGGCGTGACCTCCGCCGCGGCCAGGCGGACGAGGGCGAGCGCTCCGTTCGGCATCACGACGTAGATCGACACCGCGAGCAGGAGCAGGACGAGCGCGAGCGCGAGGGCGGCGTATTCGATCACGCGACGTGGCATCCGCTCACATCGGGACGATACGAGCCTCGCTCAGGCGCGGATCTCGAGGTGCGCGGGATCCCAGCGATTCTCGCGCCGGTCTGCTCCAGATCACTACGCAGATGTAGGAGGCCAAACGGTTTAGTCCGCCTGTCCGGCACGTCGAATGCGTTGTTACAGGATCGTGCGGGTGATGGTCCTCGACGACGACGAGCAGCTCCTCGCGCTCTACCGCACGGTGCTGGTCGAGGCCGGCTACGAGGTGACGCTCGTGAAGGACGGCGTCGAAGGGCTCGAGCGGCTTGGCGAGCAGCCGGACGCGTTCGTGGTGGATCTCATGATGCCCCGTATCGACGGCTGCGAGTTCATCAAGCGACTCCGGCTCATGACCGAGTTCCGCTCGACACCGGCACTCGTTGTGTCGGCGGTGGCGACCAAGTCGTGGAGCCAAGCGGCCTGCGGCGCCGACGGGTTCCTGGCGAAGCCATTCGAGATCGAAGCGCTGCTCGAGCAGCTGAGCACGCTCACGGGACACACCGGCTAGGGCCCGGGCTGCCCACCGATGCGGCGCGCGTAGTACTCGAACGCGAAGCGGAGCGCACCCGGCCGGTAGATCTGCTCGCGCTTCCGCAGTGCCTCTTCCGCGGTCGTGTATCTCGGTGACCGGCCTCCGGCGCCCGCCAGGAGCTGGATCTCGGCGGCGCGCTCGAGGAGGATCGCTCCGACACAGGCCTCTGCGACATCGGCGCCCGCGACGACGATCCCATGGTTCCGCAGGAAGACCCCGTACCCGGTGCCGAGCAGGCGCGCGACGACCCGGCCCTGCGCCGCCGTGCGGACGAGCTCGGTGAACTCCTCGAGGACCGGCACATCTGGCGGCCAGAAGTAGCACGCCTCGTGGCTGATCGGCCGCAGCGGCTCGCCGCGCGACGCGAAGGCGATGCTGAACTTCGGATGCGTGTGAACGACGGCACCGACATCGGGTCGCGCACGCATGACCTCGGCGTGGATCGGATACTCGCTGTGACGCGCCCCGTCGCCCGCCAGCACCGTGCCGTCGAGATGCACGAGGATCAGGTGCTCCTCGGTGATCTCCTCCAGACCGACCCAGGCGGGCTTCATCCAGAAGCGATCCCAGCCGGGCAGGCGCGCTGTGACGTGGCCGTACACGCTGTCCCCCTGGCCGTTCGCGGCGAGGATCCGGCAGGCGGCCGCAAGGTCGCGCTTCAGCTGCCGCTCGTCGCCGGGAGCGCTCACCGGTCGGAGGCTAGCGCTCATGCGGCCCGGCGTACGCGCGGGTCGCCGAAGCCGAGCGCAGCGCGGGCGCGAGCGCTCGAGAGGGCGACCGCCAGATAGGCGAGCACGCTACCCGCCGCGACGACCTGGAACATCGGCGCGAGCCCGATGGCATCGGCGACGACACCGGCGATGAGCGGACCGATGATGCCGCCGATGTCGAGGCCGGCGTTGTAGACACCGGAGGCGACACCGACATCGCGACCCTCGGCGCGCAGCTCCGCGATCATCGCGGCGCTCGTCACCCGGAGCAGCCCGCGGCACAGGCCGGCCACGAGGAAGGCGATGGCAAGCGCGGCGAACACACCGCCGAGGAGCGGCACGGCGAACGTCGCAAGGCCCATGAGGACGACGCCCCAGAAGTTCACCGCCCGGTGATCGACGAACCGGAACACCACCGCGGAGACGAAGCGGATGAACGTCGCCCCAGCGGACTTGACGCCCTTCAGCGCGCCAGTGGCCGCGAGCGGCAGGCCAATGGCGAGCCCGTAGAGGGCGAAGAACGTATCGATCGCGTCCGACACGAGGTTGATGTAGAGGACGATGACGAACGCGAGCCACACCCGGACGTCGAGGTCACGGTGCGCTCGCCAGAGCCCGACGAGACCCGGACCACGCTCGATCACGTGCGGCGCCGCCACGAGCGGGGGCCTCGAGAGCACGAGCGGGACTGCGAACACCGGCAGCATCCCGACGAGCGCGACCGCGAGAGGGATCCCCAGCGCGTCCGAAAGCGCACCACCCGCGAACGCGCCGAGGGCATAGCCGGTCGATAGAGCGGCCGTGTACAGGCCCATCGTGGCCCCGGCCCGCCGACCCTCGGTGAGATCGATGACCACCGCGAGATTGATCGTGCCGAGCGCCCCGAACGCATATCCGTGGACCACGGTCAGCAGGACGACAAGCGGCAGCGAGCCTGCGGCGAACGCGAAGCCGCTCGTGGCCAGCGCGAACACGAGCAGCCAGATGACAAGCTGCCGGCGGGCACGCGCGGGTCGGTAGGCGGCGCCGACGGGGACCCGCGACACGAGCCGGAAGACATTGAAAAGCGCGGAGAGCGTCCCGATCGTCGGCAGCGCATACCCATACCCGTCGAGGTAGGGGGGGGAGACGAGGAGGAGCGTGCCC
>JBKJTV010000034.1:0-3389 GCA_046589985.1 Candidatus Limnocylindria bacterium
GTGAGCGAGGCGCGCGTGTCGGCGAGCCGGCGGCGCGGCCGCGCGACCTCGACGATGCGCTCCGTGGCCTGCGCGGCCTTCGCGGAGTTCGACGTTTCGGTACCTGTCGAGACGGGCTGGACCTTCTTGCTGCCGTCGCGATAGATCGCGATCGCCTTGACGCCATGCTTCCAGGACTCGATGTAGGCGTCCATGACGTCATCGACGCTCGCGGTCTCGGGCAGGTTGACGGTCTTGCTGATGGCGCCGGAGATGAACGGCTGGACCGCTCCCATCATCTTGATGTGACCCAGGTGCGAGATGGACCGCGTGCCGTTCTGCGGCACGAAGGCGCAGTCGAAGATCGGCAGATGGTCGAGGTTGAGCCCGGGAGCGCCCTCGATGGTCCCCTGCTCGGTGATGTAGGTCGTGATCGCGGTCGTCGCCGTCTCGGTGTAGCCGAGCGTGGCGAGCGCACCGGGGACGGTCTGGTTGACGAGCTTCAGCATGCCGCCACCGACGAGCTTCTTGTACTTCACGAGCGCGATGTCCGGCTCCACGCCGGTCGTGTCGCAATCCATCATGAAGCTGATGGTG
Source organism: Candidatus Limnocylindria bacterium (assembly GCA_046589985.1). Classification (GTDB taxonomy): domain Bacteria; phylum Chloroflexota; class Limnocylindria; order P2-11E; family P2-11E; genus JACDAF01. Next base: position 577 of record JBKJTV010000034.1, read on the forward strand.
TTGTGGCTGACGAAGCCGTTCGAGACGTACGTGACGTTCTCGGGGACCGAGAGGTCGAACGTCGGCTGGTCCTCGAGCAAACGGATCTCGCCGACGGTGTCGTAGAAGAACCCGAGCAGGTGCTCGAGGTCCTCATCGCGCGTCCGCTCGAGCACCGCGAGGGCAGACCTGCGAGAGACATCACCACGCCGTGCGAGCGACATGAGCATCGTCTTGCGCAGTCCGTCGTTGGCCGGGGCGAGCTGGTCGACCATCCCACGGCTGATCGGGATGTGGTCCATTCGCGACGCCTGGCGATGGTCACCCGTGAGGACCGCAGAGTTCTTCCGCGCCGACATGAACCCGATCTGGTCCACGAACCGTTCAGCGGCGGCCACGTTCAGGAGCCGCACGACGTGCCGCTCGTGCGTGCCCCAGTTCGAGTCCGTCCCATCGATCTTGCGGGTCGTGACGAAGCCGAGGGCGAGCATGAGCGTCTGGACGTCGTTCGCCAGACTCTCTGCGATCGTGCTGAGCGAGGCGTAGCCGCCCCAGGTGCCGCCGTCCGCCTCGAACAGGCCGCGCAGGAACGCGGCATAGATGCGCGGGTCGTTGGTGTGCAGCAGGGCGTCCGGGATGTGGCTCGTCCAGCCCTTGCCGGAGTGATCCGGCCGAGGCAGGAGCTTCGCGAAGCCGCACGCTTCCCACCAGACGGTGAGCGGGACCGAGTTGAAAGAGATGTTCACCATGCCCGCGGACTGCTCGATGTGTCCTTCGAGGCCGAAAAGCTGCTGTCCGAGCGCGAGCAGGCGCTCCATCACGTCAACGTCGCCATCGGTCACGCACATGCGCAGGCCCTTCGCGTGCAGCGATCCGTCGCCCATGAAGTAGCCGAGGAACTCGCCGAGCTCAGGCGTGAACCGGCGCGGTACGCGCGTCTGTCGGTCGGCGGTCCAGTACAGCTCGCCCAGTGGAGGCAGGGTGACTTCGTTCGGCTCGCCGACGAGGTTGTTCAGCATGAGCGGGACGCGGTCGCCCGGCTTGATCTCCGCGAATCGGCGCCACACCCAGTTTCCGTCCGGATCCACGACCTTCAGACGGTGCGCCGGCGTGCCCTGGATGCGATACCCACGTGCCGTCTCGACTGAGACGACCTGCTCCGTGCCGTTCACGTAGAACTGGGTGGCCTGCTTGGGACCCTCGTCGGTCGCTACCTGGAGGTCGAGCTGCTGCCACCTGTCGCCTTCCGGGTCACCGAGCGAGCGCAGACGAACGAGACCACGACTGGTGGAGACAAGGCTGCCGCCCACGAGGCAGCCGGTCGGAGCGAGCACCGTCGCTTGCGCGTTGCGGTAGCCGTGCTCGAGGCCGATCGCGACGGCCTCGTCCCAGGACGCCCGGGCCGCCGCGAGCAGATCCGCCGGCACGTTCGCGTCGGGCAGCTGGTTGGCGTGCATGCGATGCATGCCCATGACGCGGTTGTGCGGGTCGCGATTCTTGCCGTAGTTCTCGTAGGGGCCGAGGACCGAGGCGATGCGTGCCGACTGCGCGTAAGCCTCACCCGTCATGACCGCGGTGATCGCGGCGGAGACCGCGCGCCCTTCCTCGGAGTCGTAGGCGAGCCCGCGTGACATGAGCAGCGCACCGAGGTTCGCGTAGCCCAGGCCCAGCTCGCGGTTCGCGTGCGCGTTGCATTCGATCTTCTCGGTGGGGTAGCTCGAGTTACCGACGAGGATCTCCTGTGCGGTGATCGTGATGCGGACCGCCGCGATGAAACGCGCGACGTCGAACGTTCCGTGGCCATCGACGAAACGCATGAGGTTGAGGCTCGCGAGATTGCACGCCGTGTCGTCGAGGCTAAGGAATTCACTGCAAGGGTTACTCGCGTTGATGCGACCGGACACAGGGCGTGTGTGCCAGTCATTGATCGTCGTGTCGAACTGCATCCCGGGATCACCGCAGGCCCACGCCGCCTCGGAGATCTCCCTCAGCAGAGCGCGCGCCTTTACGGTCTCGATCGTCTCGCCGCTCGAGACCGCGCGCAGGCGCCAGTCCTCGTCGGCGAGCGCGGCGCGCATGAAGTCGTCGCTCGCGCGGACCGAGTTGTTCGCGTTCTGGAACTGGATCGACTGCCAGGCCTCGCCGTTGAGGCCCATGTCGTAGCCTGCCTCGCCAAGGGCCCAGGCCTTCTTTTCTTCTCTCGCCTTACACCAGATGAACTCGCGCACGTCGGGGTGGTCTGTGTTGAGGACGACCATCTTCGCTGCGCGTCGCGTCGTGCCACCGGACTTGATCGACCCCGCGACCGAGTCCGCGCCGCGCATGAACGAGACCGGTCCGGAGGCGAGACCGCCGCCGGAGAGGTGCTCCTTGCTCGAGCGGATGGTCGAGACGTTGATCCCCGAGCCGGAGCCACCTTTGAAGATGACGCCTTCGGTCTTGAACCAGTCGAGGATCGAATTCATGTCGTCCTGGACCGAGACGATGAAGCACGCCGAACACTGGGGCTTGCGATCGCCGGAGGCGCCCACGTTGAACCACACCGGGGAGTTGAATGACATGTGCTGATTCACGAGCAACCAGGTGAGCTCCGCCTCGAACGTCTCCGCTTCGACGTCACCGGCGAAGTACCCGCCCGAGCGGCCCCACCGTGAAACGATGGAGACGACCCGGTCGATCATCTGGCGGACGCTCGTCTCGCGTGCGGGGGTGCCGAGCTTGCCGCGGAAGTACTTCGACGCGACGACGTTGGTCGCGGTCATGGACCAGAACTTCGGCACCTCGACGCCCTTCTGCTCGAAGACGTTCCCGCTCTCGCCCGGGATGACGGCGTC
>JBKJTV010000121.1:0-9789 GCA_046589985.1 Candidatus Limnocylindria bacterium
CACGAGAACGTCGGTTGGGGACGCATCCACCTACCCGAGCAGGAGCTCCAGACGACCTCCTTCTGGCTGTCGCTCCGCGAGGACGCGGTACGCGGGTGGCCAAAGGAGCGGGTCGAGGTCGCTCTTGCCGGCCTCGGGAATCTCCTGCACGGGATGGCCCCGCTCTTCCTCATGTGCGACCCGCACGACCTCGGTCTCGCGGTCGAAGTGCGCTCCCCGCACACACAGCGGCCGACGATCTTCCTCTTCGACATGACGCCCGGGGGCATCGGCTTCTCGGAGCGCCTCTACCGGTCGCTTGACCCACTGCTCGAGCGCGCCCGCGAGCACCTCGCCGCCTGCGATTGCGCCGACGGCTGCCCCGCCTGCGTGGGACCGGCCTACGCGCTCGGCCGGGACGTGCGCGCAGCCGTTGCCGAGCTGCTGCGATGACGCGCGACCTCACGACCCTGCGAGCGAAGCTCGATGCGATCGTGGCGCGGGATCGTCCGGTCAGCTCCAGCGGGCATCCGGCCGAATCCCTCTCTACGCGGCGCCCTCGGTCGGATAGCCGGCTCGGCACTCCGTTCGAGACGCGTGAGCGGCGCATCGACCTCGCGTCGCTGGGTCTGGAGGTCGTCGGTCACGGCGCTCCTGATCCAGGTGTGCTCGTCCATCTTGGCCTGCGCGGGGAGCCACCGAAGCGCTGGGAGGACGTCCTCTTCCTGGACACGGAGACCACGGGCCTGAGCGGCGGCACGGGCACGTATGTGTTCCTGCTCGGTACGGCGCACCTCGAGGAAGGCGAGCTGGTGCTGCGGCAGCACCTGCTGAATGACCTTGGCGCCGAGCGTGCGTTCGTCGGCATGATCGCGACAGAGCTGGACAAGTTCCGGGCGTGTGCGTCGTACAACGGAAAGTGCTTCGACCTTCCGCTCCTTCGCTCGCGGTTCGTGATGACGATCCGGACGGAGCTTTCGGTCGACGAGTCGCACCTCGACCTCCTCCATCCAGCACGACGGCTCTGGCGCGGGCGATTTGGCTCGGTGACGCTGCGCCAGCTCGAAGAGTCCGTGCTCGACGACGGACGTGTCGATGACCTCCCCGGCGCACTCATCCCGGAGCGGTACTTCCGCTACCTGCGGGAGCTCGACCCGACGCTCGTGGAGCCGATCCTCGAGCACAACGCGCACGATGTCGTGTCGCTCGTGCGCATCGCCGACCGCGTCGCGGTGGCGGTCATTGCGGCACGCGCCGGCCGCGCGCCAGACCACGCCCCCGCCGCTCTCGCTCTCGCGCGTGCGTTCGAGCGCACGAAGGAGCTCGAGGCGGCGTTCTGCTGCTACGAGAGCGCGTTCGTCGAGGGCGATCTCGAGACCCGGGTACGCGCCGCGCTCCCCTACGCCAAGGCGCTCGAGCTGCGGGGCGATGTCGCACGCGCCCGCTCGCTGGTGGAGACGCTCTTCGACCTCGGGCTGGGCACGCCGACCTGGCGCGCCTCAGCTGGGGCTCGGCTACGGCGGCTGTCGCGACGACGCGCGGCTGCCGCCGTAGCCTGAGCTCACGTGGTCATTACGTAGCTGAAGGCCCCGGAGTGGTCGGGACGAGCGGCGGGTCGCCGGCGAACCGGCTGATGACGATGAGGTAGTAGATGACGAAGCTGATGAGCGCACTGAAGATCCAGCCCGCAAGCCCACCTGACCCGATCGCACCGATGAGGCTACCGACGACGCTGATGAGGATGCCGTAGATGGCGAGCTTCTTGCCCTCACGCTTCTCCTGGTACATCTGGTAGCCACCCCAGGCCCCGATGACCGTCCCGATCTCACCGATGATCGCGCCGATCACCGCGAGCAGGAAGATGCCGCCGTACGCGGCAGCGAGCGCGCTCACCCCGAGCAGCGCGAAGACTCCAAGGATCCCGAACAGCGCGCCGATGGCACCAAGGATCGCGAGGATGAGCCCGAGGGTCTTCGCGGGGACATTCAGCTTGACCGGCGGATCCGCCGCGAAGGGCGGCGCCAACAGAGATTCGAGCATTGTGTGTTCCCTTCCTCAGCCGACGCCCTGGCGCCGGACGCGCACAGCCTATACCGGTGGCCCTAGCCTGACGCCGATGTTGGAGAGTCTGGTCGTCCGCCCGATCACCCCATCGCGCTTCAGCGACGTCGAGACGCTCTTCAAGACCGACTCGACCATGCGGAGCTGCTGGGACATCTGGCCGCGCTACGCAGGCAAGGAGCACGCCGAGATCGAAGCTCGTCATCACACGAAGAGGTATAGCGAGGCGAACCGCCTCGAGCTGCGGCGCCTGGCCGGCCGGAGACGGGCTCCGGGGCTTCTTGCGTACGACGGACGCGACGCGGTCGGCTTCCTCTCGCTCGGCCCGCGGACGGAGATGCGGCGGACGGACGCGTCACGCGCGACGCCGCGCGTGGACCTGGTCCCGGTGTGGGTCGTCCTCTGCTTCTTCGTGCGCAAGGGGTGGGTCCCGCGGTACACCATGCGTGCCGAATGTTCCTGAACGACCTCCCTGGCGCGGCGCGCGCGGTAGCCCAGGGCCTCGTGACCAGCCGTGCGCTGGTCGAGGCCGCGCTACGCCGGTACGATGAGACGGAGCCGACGCTGCACGCGTTCGCGTGGCTCGATCGCGAGAAGGCGATCCGGCTCGCGGACGCGGCCGATGCCCGTCGGCGAGCCACTGCGTCGCTCGGGCTCCTGCACGGGGTGCCGGTCGGCGTGAAGGACATCATCGACGTGGCCGGGGTCCCGACGGAGCGCGGGAGCGCCGTGTTCGCCGGACGCGTGCCGGAGCGCGACGCCGCCCTCGTCGCGAATCTCTCGGCGGCCGGCGCGATCGTGCTCGGCAAGACCGTGACCGCCGAGCTCGCGTTCTTTCACCCCGGCCCGACGCGGAATCCCCACGACCTCGAGCGCACGCCGGGTGGCTCGTCGATGGGCTCGGCCGCAAGCGTCGCTGCGGGCGTCGTGCCTGCGGCGGTCGGCACCCAGACGAACGGCTCGATCATCCGTCCGGCCGCGTACTGCGGCGTCGTGGGGATCAAGCCGACACATGGTCGGGTCCCGGTCGCTGGCGTCTTCCCGTTCGCACCGACGCTCGACCATCCGGGCGCGCTCGCGCGGACGGTCGAAGGGTGCGCCTGGCTCCTGGCGGGCATGACCGCGGAGCCGCTCGAGAACTGGTGGTCGGGCGAGCTCTCGACGCCGCGATTCGCCGCGCTGCGCACCTCCGAATGGGACGGCGCAGAGGAGAGCATGCGCGTGCGGTTCCAGGCCGACATCGACGCGATCGCGACACAGGCCGACCCGGTCGAGTGGCCCGAGCCACCGCGCGGCCTCGACGCCGGACCCGAAGTGCTCGGAACGATCATGGCCTACGAGGCGGTCCGCAACGTCGGGGCGGCCGTCCGGGGCCACGAGGACAAGGTCAGCAAGATCGCGCGCGAGCTCCTCGACCGCGGTGCCGCGATCACCGATTCGGAGTACCGCGCCGCGCTCGCCGAGCGGGATCGACTGGTGAGCGAGTACCTGCGCTGGATCGCGCCGTACGACGCGGTCCTGACGCCGCCGACCTTCGGCGAAGCACCGCCGCGAGCGACCACCGGCAGCCCGCGCTTCTGCTCGCGTTGGACGCTCCTCGGCGCGCCCGCGGTGACGGTCCCGACGGGCCGGGGGCCGCATGGGCTCCCGCTCGGCATCCAGCTCGTGGGCGCGCCAGGCGAGGATCGCCGCGTCATCGCGGCGGCCGCCTGGGTCGAGGCGCGGATCGGGACGCCCCTCTAGGGGCAGCGCCGCTATCGCAGAATCCGCTCATGGCCGAGGTGACGCCCTTCCACGGACTGCGCTACGACGAGACGAAGGCCGGTCCGCTCGCGGACGTGATCTGCCCCCCGTATGACGTGATCTCGGACCCGCTCCGCGAAGACCTCTACCGGCGCAGCCCCTACAACCTCGTGCGCGTCGAGCTCGGCTCGACGGAAGAGGATGCGGCCGGGGGCGACCGCTATTCCCGCGCACGCCAGCTTCTCGACGCCTGGACGACGAAAGGAGTGCTCCGCCACGACCACACACGCGCCTTCTACCTGTCCGACCACTACTTCGAGCTCGGCGGCGAGCGCCTGCGGCGGCGTGGGATCTTCGCGGCGCTCCGTCTCTATCAGGAGGGACGCGGCATCGTGCGGCCGCACGAGCGGACGTTCCCGAAGCCGAAGGCGGATCGCCTGGCGCTCCTTCGCGCGACCCGCACGAACACGAGCGCGGTCTTCGGGATGGTCGCGGATCCAAAGGGCGAGCTCGCGAGATCGCTCGAGCGCTGGATGGCGCACGGTCCGGCGCGTCTCGTCGCCGACACACACGTCGGGCAGGAGCGCCACCTCCTCTGGGCGCTCGACGATCCCGCGACGGCACGCAAGCTCGCCGGCCTCCTGCGCGACGAGCGGGTGTACATCGCGGACGGCCACCACCGCTACGAGACCGGCCTCACCTACCTCCGCGAGGAGCAGGATGGGAAGCGCATCGAGCTCGACGAGGACACGCCCAATTACATCCTCGCCTACCTCTGCACGCTCGACGATCCCGGCCTGCGCATCCTGCCGACGCATCGCATCCTTCGCGGCGCGCGCGACGCCATTGATGCGGCGATCGTCCGCTCTTTCAACGTGCGACCGCTCGATCCCGGCGGGCTCGACCTCGGCACCGCTGGCGTGGTGCACGTGCGGGACGGAGCGATGCGGGCGCTCTCACTGCGGCGCGGACAGGAGGCGGGGCTGCCCGAGGCCTGGCGGATGCTGCCGGTCGCGCACGCGGAGCTCATCCTCGGACCCGCGCGTGAGGCCGGTGCGGAGATCGGGTACGAGCACGACACGGCGAGCGCGCTCGAGGCCGCAGGCGTCAATGGCGCCGACGCGATCCTCGTGGCACCGGTGAGCTCACGCGAGCTCCAGCGGGTCGCGGACGCCTGGGAGAAGCTCCCGGAGAAGACGACGTATTTCTATCCAAAGGTGCCCGCCGGCCTCGTGCTCCGCCCGCTCGGCGACTAGGTCAAGACGGCGGGGAGGGAGGGATTCGAACCCTCGAGGCCCCTTTCAGGACCTGGAGCATTAGCACTGCTCTGCACTCGGCCTCTATGCGACCTCCCCGAGGTGCCAACACACGAATCGTACCGCTCAGGCCAGGTGCGTGGCCCACCAGCGCTAGCCGCCTTTCACGATCGTGTTGCGAAGCATCCCGATGTTCTCGATCTCCACCTCGACGATGTCACCGACCTTCATGAACTCCGGCGGCGTGCGGGCAAAGCCCACGCCTTCCGGCGTGCCCGTGATGATGACGTCGCCCGGATGGAGGGTCATGCCGGCGGAGAGGTCGCGGATGATCCGCGGCACCGTGAACACCATGTGCTTCGTGCTCGAGTCCTGCTTCGTCACCCCGTTCACCCGCGTCGTCACGCGCAGCGTGTGCGGGTTCGGCAGCTCGTCGGCCGTCACGATCCAGGGGCCGAGCGGCAGGTGCGTGTCGAAGTTCTTGCCTTTGAACCACTGACCGCCGTGACGGCGCTGGACGTCGCGGACCGAGATGTCGTTCCCGCAGGTGTAGCCGAAGACGTGCTCCAGCGCGCGGTCCTCGGCGATGTCGCGGCCCTCGCGGCCGATCACGACGGCAAGCTCGACCTCCCAGTCGAGCCTCTCCGAGTGAGGCGACGGGAAGCGGATCCCGGCCTCGGGACCGACGACGCACTGCGGTCCCTTCGAGAAGAACGCGGGCCACTCGGGGATCTCCTGCGCGCCCCCACCTTCGAGCACGCGCACGCCCTCTTCGAAGTGCGAGGAGTAGTTCCAGCCGACACAGAACACGCTGCGGCGCGGCCGCGGGATGGGCGCGAGCAGCCGGGCGTCCGCGAGTGCGATCGCGCCGGTGGAGCCCCTCGCGAGGGCACGCACCCGTTCGAGCTCGGCGGGACCGCCTTCGATCAGCGCGATCATGTCGTCGGCGACGGGGACGATCCGGTCCTGGCTCACGGCGCCGACACGCGTCCGGCCACCGTGCTCGTACGTGGCGAGGCGCATCAGCGTGCCGCCGCCGGCCCAAGGTCGCCGGACCGCTCGAAGGCCGGGATGTACCGCACGAACATGACCTTATCGCCTTGGCGCCCGGGCCGCGTGACCGGCGACACGGGCGCGAACGCTGGCACTACGATCGACGACGCTGAGCACCGACCGGAGCGATCGACGCATCCTCGCCATCGATATCGGCGCGGGCACGATGGACGTGCTCATTCACGACCCCGCGCAGCCGATGGAGAATGCGATCCAGCTCGTCCTGCCGTCGGCGACGTCGATCGTGGGACGCCGCATCGGCGCGGCCCGCGAGGCGAAGCGCGACGTGTACCTGCACGGGAACCTCATGGGCGGCTACCACACGACGAACGCGGTGTGGCGGCACCTCGAGGCCGGGCTGGCGGTGTACGCGACGCTGACCGCGGCCGCGACGATCCACGACGACCGCGAGCTGCTCGAGCGCAAGGGCATACAGATCGTCGACGCGGCTCCGGCGAATGCGGTGCCCATCGAGCTGCGGGACGTCGATCTCGGCGCGCTCGCGGGCGCACTGCGCCCATACGACGTGACCCTGCCGGAGCGCATCGCGATCGCGGCGCAGGATCACGGCCACTCGCCCAAGCGCAGCAACCGCCTTTTCCGCTTCGAGCACTGGCAGCGCCACCTCGTTCCCGGGTCGACCCTCGCTGACCACGTGTGGGCGACCCCTCCCGACTACCTGACGCGCCTCCTCGCGATCCAGCGCGACGTCCCGGGTGCGGTCGTCGCCGACACCGGCCCCGTCGCGGTCCTCGGGGCGCTCGACGACGAGCGAGTCGCCGAGGCGGCAGAGCGTGGAGCGTGCATCGTGAACGTCGGCAACCAGCACACCCTCGCATTGCTCGTGCGCGGCGAGGAGCTGTTCGGCGTCATGGAGCACCACACCGAAGCGATGAACACCCCAAAGCTCGAACGTCTGGTGACCCGGCTCATCGCGGGGACGGTCACGCATGAGGAGGTCTTCGACGACGACGGACACGGCGCGCTCGTCCTCGACCGGTACCGCGGCGAGGAGCCGTTCGGCTTCGTCGCGGTCACGGGTCCCAACAGAGCGCTGGCGCGGCCGCTCGGCTGGTACATGGCCGCCCCGCATGGCGCGATGATGCTGTCCGGCTGCTTCGGTCTCGTTGGCGGTGCGAGGCACCTCTTCGACGACGCGCCCTAACGGACAGGCGTCTCCTCGAACAGGCGCTGCACGAACCCGCGGAGCGCGGCCCGCTGGATGCGCGCCGCCGCATAGAAGGTCGCGACGGACGCCAGCACTGCGGCGACCCCGGCGAGCGGCGTGATCGTCGACGGTGCCCGGTCTGCCGGCAGGCTCATCGCGGTGACAAGCGCGACCAGGACGACGAGGAAAAGCCCGATGAAGAAGCGCGCGCGCTTCGTGAGCGTCGATTCGAGGGCAATGCGCGATCCGGCGCGATCGCCTGAGACCGTTCCGAGCATGTGCACCGCATGGCGAGTGCGGTCCCAGACCTCGAACCGCCGGCCGTCGACGACGCCGACGTACTCGCGGTCCACCTTCAGCCCGAGCACCCGCTTGGCCTTCCGGTTCAGCGCGCCGTCGATGCGCTGGATCGCGGCGTCGGGCGCCACAGCCACGCGCACCTCGCCGTCATCCACACCGCATGAGATAGCACATCCAAAGGCAAGGCCCCGCCTCTCGGCGGGGCCTTGCAGCGATCAAGGTGCCGGACAGAGCTAGCGGAAGAACTGGCGGATCCACGGATCCGCGAAGTAGATGACGAACGCTGCAGCGGCGACCCACATCGGGGTCGAGACGTCGCGTGCCCTGCCGCTCATGGCCTTGAGCAGCGCGTACGCGATGAAGCCTGCGCCGATGCCGTTCGTGATGGAGTACGTGAGCGGCATGAGGAAGACGGTGAGCAGCACGGCGAAGCCCGTGGCGAAGTCGATCTCACCGGTCTTGTTCAGATCGAGGAGCGGCCGGAACATGAGCCAGCCGACGAGCATGAGCGCGGGCGCGGTCGCCTCCGCCGGAACGATGCCGGCAACGGGGGCAAGGAAGATGGCCGCGAGGAACAGCAGCGCCGTGACGACGCTCGCGAGGCCGGTGCGGGCTCCTTCGGCGACGCCCGCGCCGGACTCGATGTAGGTCGTATTGCTGGAGGTTCCGGCGATGCCGCCGAACATCGCGCCCAGCGAGTCGACCCAGAAGACGCGATTCGCGCGCTCGATCGTGCCGTCCGGCTTGAGCCAGCCCCCCTGGGAGGCGACGGACACGACGGTGCCGGCGGTGTCATAGAAGTCCGAGAGCATGAGCGAAAAGATCGTGAGGATCGCGACGAAGAGACCAAGGGTCTGGAAGGCCTGCAGGTTGAGGCCTGCGCCGATGGTCGAGAAGTCCGGCGTCGCGAACGGGTTGCCGGGCATCACCGCGACGCCCGGAAAGTCCTTGTAGGTGGCGCCGCCATTCCAGGCATTCACCGCGAACGCGATGACCGTGGCGCCGAGGATGCCGAGCAGGAGCGCACCCTTCACGCGACGCGCGTAGAGCAGGGTCGTGATCGCGAGACCGCCGAGCGTGACGATCGCGGTCGCGGAGTTGAGGTTACCGAGCTTCACCGGGTCCGCGGGGATGCCGGTGGCGACGGCGAGGCCGCCGTTGAACACGCCGATCGCGAAGATGAAGGCTCCGATGCCGCCGCCGATCGCGAGCTTCAGCGGGATCGGGACCGCGTCGATGAAGGCGCGACGGAGGCCGACCGCCATCGCGACCGTGATCGCGGCCCCCTCGAGCATGACGACGCCCATCGCCGCCTGCCAGGTGAGGCCCGCTCCGAGCACGAGACCGAACGCCACGACGGCGTTGATGCCAAGACCGGCCGCGCCGGCGTACGGGTAGTTCGCCCAGAGCCCCATGGCTCCGGTGAACAGCGCGGCCATCAGGGCGGTCGCCGCGACGCAGGCCGCGAATGGCACGCCGGCCTGCGACAGGATCAGTGGATTGACCACGAGGATGTAGGACATGACGAGGAAATTCGTCGCGCCGCCGCGGACCTCGGTGGCGACGGTCGAGCCCCGCTCGCTGATCTTGAAGTAGCGATCGAGCGTGCTACCAGACGGTGGTGCGGTCGCGGTGGTAGGTGCTGCCAAAGACGTTCCCCTCCTCCGAATCTGACGCGAGAGGGCCGTGCTCGGTGGCGCACCTCCGCGCGATGCTCACACCGGCACGCGAACGTCCTCTCGCCACGGATTGGAAGCGGGCGGACAGGACGCGCGCAGTCTAGCGGGCGCTCGTCACCGCTCCGCTGGCCGAGGGCAGAGGGGTTGGTCTAGTGGAGGCGGGCGGGCGCGACCGCGGGGCGTGCCATGGCCAGGTGCAACGCGCTGTGGGCGGCGTAGTAGACGACGAGCGCCTCTTCGAGCTCGGTACGCAGCGCCGTCATGTCCGTCCACGCCGAGAGTCCAAGGCGAACGGCCTCGCCGTAGACGGTCTTCGCGTGCTGGTAGACGTCCCGCTTCTCCACGCAGTCCTGCCGAAGCAATTTCACTCTCATGGGACGCTCTCTATGCAGCGGGCGTGCCGGATCGCCGGACGACCGAGCCCACGTTCGTAACACTCAGGTGACGGGCGCCGGCCGGCGCGCCAGCGCGCCTAGCGGGGACCGGCGCCGAAGTGCGTCGCCGGGATCGAGCCCATTCGCCCGCTCTGGTAGTCGGCGATGGCCTGCAC
>JBKJTV010000236.1:0-3035 GCA_046589985.1 Candidatus Limnocylindria bacterium
GAGAGTGCCGAGAAGGCGGAGGGTGCCGAGAAGGCCGACGGTGCCGAGAAGCGCCATGACGAGGTGACGGGGCCGGCCGCGGAGCAGGCGAAGGCCGCGGCGCTCGCAGCCGTCGGCAGCGGCAAGGCGACCGAGGTGTCCGCCGAGAACCACGCGGGCGACGAGGCCGACAAGCCGGACAAGGGTGAGCCAGCTGATCCCGCCTACGAGGCGCAGGTCGCCTACGACGTCGAGGTCACGAAGGCCGACGGCACGGTCGTCGACGTCCACCTCGACAAGCAGTTCAAGGTTCTGGGCACCGAGAGCGGCAGCCAGGACGAGGGCGGCCATGAGGACCAGGGCGGCGTGGAGAACGACGCTGCGAAGCCCGGTTCCACGCAGTAACCGCACCTCCATCGACGAAGGATCGAGGGGCCCGGCCGACCAGCCGGGCCCCTTCGCCGCGCCGGCGTCGCTCGACTGGTGACAGCACCGCACGCCCGAGTCGCCGATCGCGCGGGAAGTCAGGTCGCGTGTTGTGGTCAGTGGCGGCTCCCCATCTTCTGGAGATAGACGATTCGTATTCGGCTGGAGGCCGCCTGTCGCACGCTGAGTGCAGTCGGGCGTGAAGCAAGACCTCGCAGATCGGCTCGACCCTGAGCACCTCGTAGTCACCGCGATGCGCGAGCACCATCCTGACCGCGCGCTCACGCACCTCACACGGAACCTCGTTCCCTTTGCCGTATCGGCTCATCCCCTCAAGAGAGCCTCCAAGAACCCCGGCGCGGTTCAGTCGCGGACTCGGCGTGTGTCGCGTGCAGCGGCCCTCTGTCGATTCCCTGAACACCACCCCTGGAGCGGCCACCGTCAGCTCCTGGCGGGCGAGGACCGGCGGTCCGTCCCCTCTCACGTGTCGCGGCGACCGGCGGAGACCAGGCGATGAACCTCGACGGTGAGGGAATGCACCTCCTCGGTCAGGCGCGTGTTCTGCTCGATCAGCTCGATCTGCTTGCGAGCCAGATCCTCGCGGTGCATGGCGTCGGCCGCCTCGCGGGCTTGGTCGCGCTTGGCCTGCGACTTCTGGGCGATCATCACCATGGACGCTGAGTAGTAGGCCACTGCCGAGAAGACGAGGTTCAGCAGGATGAAAGGCGCCGGATCGAAGCCCTTGCCGTTGAGCAGTCCGCTCCAGGAATCCGACAGGAACGTGACGAGGCCGTTCACGAAGACCCATGCGACGATGAGGAGGGTCGAGGCGATCACGAACTGGACGGTGCCCATCGCATCGGCCACCTTCTCGGCCACGCGCGCCACGAGTCCTTCGCCGAACGGCCGCGCGTCGCTGTGGCTGTGGTGGTAGCGGAGTGGATCGTCGGTCATGAACGCTCCTTGTGTGCGGGTTGGCGGGCGCTGGGTGGCCGCAGCGGTCAGGTCGCGGCGTGCGGCGTTCAGGGCGCATTATGGTCCAGGGGCGAGTGTGATCGCTGATCTGCGGTCCCGATCAGCCACGGCCCGCTGCCTCTGACAGCAGCTTCCGTATCTGAGGACCGCGTCGGGTCGGCCGCCGATGTCCGACGCCCGGCCCGCGGTATGGCGATTCTGGTGGGGCGGCGGGTTCACCGCCCGCATGGGACTGCCCCGAGGACTACCGGTGGCCCATCTCGTTGACCGAGGTCGCCTGGAAGCTCGAGTTGACGAGTACGACGACCGCGGTGCCGTCCGACTTGCGGACGTGCGCCTCGTAGGGCGAGCTGCTGTCCGCGTCGTTCTCGACGCGCTCGACGGTCCCGCCCGGAACCTTGCCCAAGGCCGCGGCCTTGACCTTGGCCGCCGTGTCACCGGTGAGCAGCTTCTCGGTCTCGCCGTTGGCCTGGTGTCCGCCCTTCGACCGGTCGCGCTCGTGCCCGTCGTCGTCGTCGTGGGGCTTGGCCCCGTGCGCGGCCGTCGAGCCGGAGTTCGATTTCGTGGCGGCGTTGGCGATCACCGCGGCGACGGCGGCCAGTTTGGTTGTCAATGAGGACATGCTCTGTGAGGCTCCTTCTGGGGAGGGGATACGGATCGGAGGCAGCATGCGTCGCAGACCTAAGGCTCTCCTCACATCGGTCCGAGAGGATTGTGAGAGACGCCGCGCCGGGCCGGTGCTCACCGGAGCTGCGCCGACCGACTGACCTCGTGGCTTCCTCGCTCCGGGCCGCTCCATCAGACGGATGACCGCAGTCGCGGTCAGGACGCGAGCGGGAAGCCCGCCGTCTGGAACGTCTGGCGTCCGGCGATCACGAAGACCTCGATGCCGGGCGTCTTCTCGGCGAGGCGCAGCGTCTCCGGGCCGCCGGCAAGGACCGCCGTCGCCCACGCGTCGGCGATGCCGAGGTCGTCGGCGACTACGGTCACGGAGTCTGGTGCCGCTGAGCCGAAGCGGGACGGGACGTGATCGCCGCGCTCGTACCGGGCGGATGTTGCGATCGCCCTGTCGCTGAGCGCAGCGACGGCGGCAAAGGTCGCCCGGTCCGCCGGGTGCCGGATGCCGACGCGCCACTGCGCTTCGGGGCGCGCGTCGCCGTGAACGACGATGTCACCGCCCGCGTTGACCATGAAATGACGCAGTCCGTGCCGCTCCAGGATGTCGGCAGCGCGCTGCGTCGCCCATCCCTTCACGTAGCCGGAGGGGTCGAGCGATCCGCTGGCGTTGACGTCGAATGCGCCGCCCGTCTGCTCGCGCAGTCGCTCGCAACGATCCAGCACGGTTCGGATGTCGTCCGCGGCCTCGTCCACTCGCATGTCACCGCGAGCGAGACTGCTGATCGCGCTGTCCTCACGATACGTCGAGTAGGTGGCGTCGACCTGCTGAAGCCAGCGGCATGCCCCGTCGATGGCCGCGCTCGCCGGCTCATCGTCACGCACGTCGAACGACACCGCTGTGCCCATCACCTGCTCGACATGAACCTGTCGTGTCGTCACGCTTGACCCGCGGTGCTCACTGGGCGGCCGGCCTTGTCGAGCGCGGCCTGCAGCGAGGCCCGGTAGCCGTCGCTCGCGTACGTCGCGCCGGAGACGCC
>JBKJTV010000016.1:0-4659 GCA_046589985.1 Candidatus Limnocylindria bacterium
CTCGTCGGAAATGCCCCAGGTGGTGCGCACCGCGCACTGTCCGGGGCGGCACGCAAGCTCGGGGTATGCGGCGATCATCGCGAGCGAATGGCCAGGCATCTCGATCTCCGGGAGCACGGTGATCCCGCGCGCCGCGGCATACGCGACGACCTCGCGCGCTTCGGCCTGGGTGTAGAAGCCGCCGTGCGGGATGCCGTCGTATACCTCGGGCCGCTTGCGGGCCGGCCCGACGATCGTCTCGGCCCGCTGCGCGCCGACGCGCGTGAGCTCGGGATAGCGCTTGATCTCCAACCGCCAGCCCTGGTCCTCGGTGAGGTGCCAGTGGAACGTGTTCAACTTGAACACCGACATCACGTCGATGTACTTCTTGATGAAATCGACGGGAAAGAAGTGGCGGCCGACGTCGAGGTGAAGCCCGCGGTAACGGAAGCGCGGCGAATCCTCGATGCTCGCCGCCGGTATGCGGCCGCCGCCCGACGCCTCGCGGAGCTGGCGGATGGTCTGGACCCCGTAGAAGAGCCCACGCACATCGCGAGCGCGGAGGTCGACGCGCTCCGGCGAGATCTCGAGCACGTACGACTCCTCCCCTGCCGGCGCGCGCGGATCGAGCGTGAGAGTGATGGCGCCGGCCGCGCCGGGGTCACCGCCCAGGGGAAAGCCGAGCGTCGAGCCGAGCGCGTGGAGCTTCTTGTCGTGCTCCGGCACGAGCGCCACGCGGGTCCCGGCGCCGAAGAGGAACTCGCCCGAGCGGGGCTCGACGGTACGCGGCCACGGGATGAGCGGATAGCGCGCGCTGTCTCTGACGGTCGGCACCGGCCGAGCCTAGACGGTCTCGGGCGTGGCTTCGATGCGGACGGCGGTGGCGCCGGCGGTCTGCAGTGCTTGACGCGCCTGATCCTGTTGCGCCGACGCGCAGCGGATCGTCACGAGCGCGTCGCCCATGTCCACCGCGCGCTCGTACTTCTCGTAGTCGTGCGCTTTCAGCGCCTTCGCTCGTCCCGCGAGCGCACCGATGAACGCGCCGATGATCGCGAAGAGGACCATCGCGAAGCCGATGGCGACGCCATAGACCCCGCGGTATTCACGGCGGCGCCGAAGCCGAGCCCGACGAGGGCGCCGACGATCGCACCGACGACCGCAGCGGGCAGAGAAAAGGAGCCCGTGACCTCGCGCGCCTGGCGGACGTTGCCCGCGACGATGCCGACGCGATCCGGCGGGAAGCCGGCCGCATCCATCTGCCGCAGCGCGGTCTTCGCCGCATCGTCGTTGCGGAACAGCCCGACGACCGTCACATCCCTCATGTCAGCTCCTCTCAAAACGCCGTCGCGCGCGACCGAGCTCGCCCACGAGGGCTGCCTCGTCGCCGAGCGGCGCCGAGCAGACGGTCCCGACGCAGACGTAGGCGGCCGTCCGGTCCGGCGGATAGCCGAGCGACAGTAGGCGCTCCGCATCTCGCTCCGGGACGAGACGGTGCAGTGCGCGCGCCGGGTCGTCGCAGCGGACAGCGGCCGACCACAGCGCGGCCGCGAGCGCGTCGTCCTCAGGCCCGACGACTGCGATCGTGAGCGGCTCCGAGAGCGCGCGCGCGACCGCTGACGCGTAGGCGGCGGCGAACTGTCCCCACTGCCGGTACTCACCGACGAAGCCCTTGAGGGCGCGGACGGCGCTGTCACGCCAACGCTCCTCACCAGTGAGCACGGCGAGTCGAAGGAGCGCGTCCGCGGCGAGCGCTCCGTCCTCGATCGGCTTCTCGCGTCGGGTCACGCGGCCGAGCTCCGCGCGATCGGGCGCGTCCCAAAAGCCACCGAGCTCCGGATCTTCGAGCCGATCGCAAAGCCAGGTCGCGAGGTAGACCGCCCCGGGCAGCGTCGACGGATGGTGGCCGGTCTCGTACGAGTCGAGCGCCGCGTGGAGGGACGCCGCGAGATCGACGAGCAGGTCCGGAAGCTGCGCCCCGGATCCCGCGTCGAAATGCATGACGTGCAGGTCGACGGTCATCCGCTCGGAGATCGCGCGGATCACACTCCGCGCGCGATCCTCGAGTGCGGGGTCGCCGAGTGCCGCAGCGCACGCGAAGTACGCGGAGGCCGCCAGGGCGTTCCAGCTCGTATAGATCCGCGTGTCGACGAAAGGCACCTCGTGCTTCGCGCGCTCTGACAGGTCGAGCTCGTAGTAGTGCTCGTCCGCATCCTGCGAGCCCGAGAACATGCGCACGTCCTCGCGCCAGAGCACGGCGTCCATCCACCGGACGACGTCGCGCGCGATGCGGTCGTATCCCGCGGTCGCGAACGTCCGGTGGGCCTCGGCATAGACGGCGAGGAGCTGCGCGTTGTCCTCGAGCATCTTCTCGAAGTGCGGCACGCTCCAATCGCGCTTCGTCGAGTAACGGAAGAAGCCACCCTCGAGGTGGTCGTACATCCCTCCCTGGGCCATCGCAGCGAGCGTGTGCTGGAGCATCGGCGCGAGCTCCGGGGAGTTGCCGCGGCGATGCTCCTCGAGGACGGATCGCAGCAGGCTCGGCTGGGGGAACTTCTGATCGCGTCCGAAGCCACCGAACTGCGGGTCGTACTGACCGCGCACCAGCGAGCCGACGGTCTCGACGATGTCCCAGCCCAGGTCGCCGGGCGTCTGCGGGTGCCCGTCCTTCTCGTGCTCCTGGATCCCCCGAACGCGCTGCGTGAGCTCCTCGCGCTTGTCGCGCCACACGTCCGCCACCTGCACGACGTACGAGCGCATCTGCTCCGGCGGGACATACGTGCCGCCGTGGATGATCTCGCCGTCCGGCGTGAGGAACGCGGTCGTCGGCCAGCCGCCCATGTTGTAGCGCCGGTTCACGTCGGGACGCTCGTCGTTGTCGACGCGGATCGGGATGTAGCGCTCGTTCACGCCGGCGATCACCTGCGCATCGCTGTACGAGGTCTCGTCCATGACATGACACCAGTGGCACCACACCGCGCTGATGGAGAGCAGGATCGGCCTGTCCTGCGTCTTCGCCTCCGCGAACGCTTCAGGACCCCAGGCCCGCCAGGCGATCTCGTCGGCGCGGTTCGCGCGCGGCGAGAAATGGAAGGCCGACGACGACGTGACGGTCATGACGCGGGGATCTCGTCGAGCTCGATCTTGTTGCCGAACGGATCGAAGCAGTAGATGCGCTGCCAGCCTGGGATCGGATCCGCTTCCTCGAGCGGCACATCCGACTCGCGGAGAGAAGCGACGAGCTGATCCAGGCCAGTGACTCGCAGCGCGAAGTGCCGGCGCGGGTGGAGGTGGAGGTCGGCCTCCACCGAGAGATGGACCTGGCCATCGCCGGCAGCGAACCACAGGCCCGGGCGGCCAGTGCCCTCCGTGAGCCGCGGGATCTCGCTCAGGCCGAGACGGTCCACGTAGAAAGCCCGGGCGCGGGCCTCCTGGCCGGCCGGATAGAAGACCTGGGCGTGATGAAGTGACGGCTGTCGCACGGGAAAACGAGTGTACGGAGCACGTTCCGGGGCTATCCGGCGCGATGCCCGCAGGTTAGACTGACGCTACATACCGGAGGTGACCCAGTTGGCCATCGAACAGCGTGAAGCGACCGAGCAGGCGACCCCCCTCGTCACGATGACGGCGCTCGCCAGCACCAAGCTGAAAGAGATCATCGCGAAGCAAGGTCGCTCCGACCTGGCACTTCGCGTCTACGTCACGCCGGGCGGATGCTCCGGCTTCTCCTACGGGATGACCTTCTCCGAAGGCTCCGAGGAAGGCGACGTCGTCGCCGAGCACGAGGGCGTCCGCGTCGTCGTCGATCCGATGAGCGCGATGTACCTCAAGGGCTCCGAGATCGACTTCGTCGACGCGCTCATGGGCGGCGGCTTCGCGCTGCGCAACCCGAACGCTGTTTCGAGCTGCGGCTGCGGCCAGTCCTTCAAGACCGCCGACCAGTCCGGCACCGCGAAGGCCTGCGCGCACTAGTCCTCGCAGGGGCTCTGCCCCTGCCACCCCCGATCACGACAAAGGCGGCCTCACGGCCGCCTTTGTTCTTCTCCGGCCGGTGTGCGGGTGAAGCGACGCGACTTCTGCTCGAAGCGGGGCAGGCTTCCGGGCTCCGCGGCGACGACCGCTGCCCGCACGCCGATCGACCGGTGGATCGCGTCGGCGACGGCGCGGGTCAGACCGGCGGCGTCGGCGCCGGGGGCCGGCTCGATCGTGCAGCGGAGGGCATCCATCCCGCGCTCGGTGTAGGCCTCGATCCGGTACTCCACGACGTCGGGAAAAGCGCGAATGATCTCTTCGAGCGCGCTCGGGAACACGTTCACTCCGCGGACGATGAGCATGTCGTCGACCCGCCCAAGGATCCCGCCTTCGAGCTTCACCAGGGTCCGGCCGCAGGCGCAGGGGCCGCGCACCGCGCGGACCCGATCGCCGGTGCGATAACGGATGACCGGCGAGCCGTAGCGGCCCAGATTCGTGAGCACGAGCTCGCCCTCGCCCTCTTCGGCGGAGACGCCGGTCACCGGGTCGACGATCTCCACGAAGAACTCGCTCTCGACCAGATGCACGCCATCGCGCGCGCTGCAGCTGAAGCCGGTCGGGCCGATCTCGGTCGCACCGGTGTGGTCGAATGCGCGCACGCCGAAGGCGGCCTCGATCCGGTCACGGGTCCCGGGGATCGACGCACCGGGC
>JBKJTV010000017.1:0-6991 GCA_046589985.1 Candidatus Limnocylindria bacterium
CGACTTCCCGAAGCCGGGGATCCAGTTCAAGGACATCACGACGCTGCTGAAGGACGGCCCGTCCTTCAAGGCCGCGATCGACGGGCTCCTCGCGCAGATCGGCGACCGGAAGGTGGATGCCGTCGTGGGCATGGAGTCGCGTGGGTTCATCTTCGGCGCCCCGGTCGCCTATGCCCTCGGCGTCGGCTTCGTGCCGGTCCGCAAGCTCGGCAAGCTCCCGGCCGAGGTCGTGAGCGTGGAGTACGACCTCGAGTACGGATCGGCGACACTCGAGATGCACAAGGACGCGATCGCACCCGGCGCCCGCGTGCTCATCGTGGACGACCTGCTCGCGACGGGCGGGACGGTCGCCGGGACCATCGAGCTCGTGAAGCAACTCCAGGGCGAGATCGTGGCGCTCGCCTTCCTCATCGAGCTCACCTTCCTGAAGGGCCGCGAGCGCCTCCAGGGGCACGACATCCTCACGCTCATCCGCTACTAGACGTTCGCGCGCCTTCGGGCGTCCATATCGTCGGTCACACCCGCATGCCGGCGCGCCTTCCGGCGCGTTCAGGGAGGCATGATCGAAAAACTTCTCGAGCTCTTCCTCCACGCGAAAGCCGGCGCGATCTCAGGCGTCCTGCTCATCGGCGCATCCGGTGCGCTCGTGAGCGCGACGACCCAGAATGGTGTGACCACCATCACCCTCACGCAGGCGTCACCGAGCCCCAGCGCCTCCGCGTCACCGAGCCCGAGCCCGAGCGCATCGGCGTCCCCTCGGCCGAGCGTGTCGCCAAGCCCGAGCCCGAGCCCGAGCGCGGCGCCGAGTCTCGCAGCCGCGTCTCCGACCCTCTCGCAGACCGCCACGCGGGCGTGCGTCGAGGCGACGCAGACCGTGAACGCGGCCTTCCACACGAACCACGGCACACTCGCGAAGCTGCGCTCCAGCGACGAGCACGGGAAGAGCGTCCAGACCACGTCCGCCCCGACCGCGGCGACGGACGCGAAGCTGACCGTCAAGAAGGCGGACGAGCTCCTGAAGGCGATCCGCAAGGCTGCCGTGAAGGCGATCCATGAGACCTGCAAGTCCTCGCACGACGACGATGAAGACGAGGACGAAGACGAAGACAAGGACGAAGATGAGGATGACGAGGACAGGGCCCCGAAGAGCGGGCTCGTCCTCACCGGCACCCCGGCCGAGATCGCGAAGCAGGCGACCGCCGCCATGGACCTCGTGATGGCCGCGGTCCGCACCACCGCACAGCCGACGAACACCACGAAGGCCGGCCACGAGAAGGACCGCGACGAGCAGAAGTCCAAGGACAAGGGCAAGAGCAAGAAAGGCGGGCGCGACTAGCGCCAGCTCCACACGCCACCCTTATCTCCACGAGAGCCCTCCCTGACCGGAGGGCTCTCGCGTTAGACTGCTCCGGAGACCCGACACCGGCGGAGGCCCGCTTGGTGCCCCATCAGTCGATGGAGGACACATGACCGCGGCCCCGCTGCTCCCGCAGATCCGGATAGACGAGCGCGCGTCCATCGTGGAGACGCGCGCCTTTCTCGAGCGCGACCGGCTGATGGCCGCCTACGCGCTTGCGGACCTCGACCCGGCGAGCGGTGACCGTGCGCGCTGGTGGCTCGCCCGCCGCGAGGGCGAGGCCGTCGCCTGCGTGCTCCTCGTCGAGATGCTGCCCTTCCGTCCGTGCTTCGCGACCGGCGACAGCGAAGGGCTCTCGGAGATCTTCCGTGAGGGCCTCAAGGAGCCCCGGATCATCGTCGCGGCTCCCGTCCCGGCGCGGCTCGCCATCGAGAGCGTCTACCGATTCGACCGTTGCGAACGGATGCAGCGCATGGCGGTGGACGTCCAGAGCTTCCGACCGCGCGTCTCCCATACGGTCACCCGTCTCGGGCCCGAGCGCGTCGAAGACGTCGTCGAGCTGTACGGGAACGCGTCGCGGACCTACTTCACCCCCCGGCGGCTCGCGCGCGAGATCTATTTCGGCGTGTACATGGGTCCGACCCTCGTCGCCGCGGCCGGCACGCACGTGCGCTCGAGCGAGATCGGGATCGCCGCGGTCGGGAACGTCCTCACGCGCCTGCAGTACCGGAATCGCGGCCTCGCGACGACGTGCACGTCCGCCGTGACCGAGGCCGCGTTCGAGCAGCATCGCGACGTCGTCTTGAACGTCCGTCAGGACAATGGGCCGGCCATCGCCGTCTACTCGCGCCTCGGCTACCGCAGGCACGCGCCGTTCATCGAGGGTCCCGCGGTGCGTCGCGCCGCCTGGGATCGCCTCGCGAAGATCTTTGGAAAGAAGGACTAAGTCCAGATGGCAACAGCAACGTCACCGAAGCACGACGTCGTCGACCTTGGCCTTGCCGAGTCCGGCTCGCGTCGTGTCGCCTGGGCGGGCCGCGAGATGCCCGTCCTCGAGTCCATCCGCCAGCGCGTCGCGAAGGAGAAGCCGTTCCAGGGACTCCGCATCGCGGCCTGCCTCCACGTGACCACCGAGACGGCGAACCTCGCTATCGCGCTCCGCGACGGCGGCGCGATCGTCGCGCTCGCGGCGTCGAATCCGCTCTCCACTCAGGATGACGCGGCCGCCGCGCTCGTGGCCAACGAGGGCATCGAGGTGTACGCCCGCAAGGGCGAGGACCGCGACACCTATTTCCGGCACCTGCAGGCCATCCTCGACACGAAGCCGCAGATCACGATGGACGACGGCGCCGACGTCGTGACCCTTCTCCACACCAGCCGCACCGATCTGCTGGATGGCGTCCAGGGCGGTACCGAGGAGACGACGACCGGCGTGATCCGCCTTCGCGCGATGGCCTCGGAAGGTGTGCTGCGCTATCCGATCGTCGCGGTGAACGAGGCCCAGACGAAGCACATGTTCGACAATCAGTACGGCACCGGGCAGTCGGCCATCGATGGACTCCTCCGGGCGACCAACATCCTCCTCGCCGGCAAGACCGCCGTCGTCTGCGGCTACGGCTGGGTCGGGCGCGGGGTCGCTCAGCGTCTCCGCGGCATGGGCTCGATCGTGGTCATTGTGGAGATCGACCCGTTGCGCGGCCTCGAAGCCGCGATGGACGGGTACCGCGTCATGACCATCGCCGAGGCGGCCACGATCGGGGACATCTTCTTCACCGCGACCGGCAACCTGAACGTCATCGGGCGCACGCACTTCCCGACGCTGAAGGACGGCGCGCTCCTGGCGAACGTCGGCCACTTCAACGACGAGATCGAGCTCGGTGCACTCGCCGAGATGGCCAGCGGCAGGCGCGAGATCCGGCCTTTCCTCGAGGAGTTCACGCTCCCGGGCCGCAAGATCTTCGTGCTCGCCGAGGGCCGGCTCCTCAACCACGTCGCGGCCGAGGCGAATCCCGCGGCCGTCATGGACATGAGCTTCGCGAACCAGGTCCTCTCCATCGAATACCTCCTGAAGCATGGCAAGTC
Source organism: Candidatus Limnocylindria bacterium (assembly GCA_046589985.1). GTDB lineage: Bacteria > Chloroflexota > Limnocylindria > P2-11E > P2-11E > JACDAF01. Next base: position 3,440 of record JBKJTV010000017.1, read on the forward strand.
GCTGGAGCCAAAGGTGTACGCGGTCCCGCGCGAGCTCGACCTGGACATCGCACGCCGCAAGCTCGCGGCGATGGGCATGCGGATCGACCAGATGACGGAGGAGCAGCGCGTGTACGCGAACTCCTGGAAGGCAGGCACCTAATGACGACAAGCTTCCAATCCGCCGAGAAGCTCCTCTTCACGAGCGAGTCCGTGACCGAAGGTCACCCGGACAAGCTCTGCGACCAGGTCTCGGACGCGGTCCTTGACGAGATCCTCGAGCACGACCCGAACGCGCGCGTCGCCTGCGAGACCGCGACGACGACGGGAACCGTCATCGTCGCCGGCGAGATCACGACGAGCCACTACGTCGACGTGCCCCAGCTCGTGCGGAACGTCGTGAAGGACATCGGCTACACGGACGCCGACTACGGGTTCGACTACCAGACCTGCGGCGTCCTCTCCGCGATCAAGCCGCAGTCGCCGGACATCGCGAAGGGCGTCGACGAGTCGCTCGAGGCCCGCGAAGGAAAGGACCCGCACGAGCTCGGCGCGGGTGACCAGGGAATGATGTTCGGCTTCGCCGTCCGCGAGACCGAGGAGCTCATGCCGCTCCCGATCACGCTCGCGCACCGCCTCGCCCGCGAGCTCGCGGTCGCGCGCAAGACGGGGACCCTCCCGTGGCTCCGCCCCGACGGCAAGACCCAGGTGACCGTGGAGTACTCGCGCGGCGTGCCGAAGCGCGTCCATACCGTCGTCGTGGCCGCGCAGCACGACCCCGAGATCCAGCACGCGAAGATCAAGGAAGAGATCACGGAGCAGGTCATCCGCCGCGCCATCCCGGAGGAGCTCTTCGACAAGGACACGCGCGTTCTCGTGAACGGGACCGGCATCTTCGTCATCGGCGGCCCGATGGGCGACGCCGGACTCACGGGCCGGAAGATCATCGTCGACACCTACGGCGGCTACGCGCGGCACGGCGGAGGCGCGTTCAGCGGTAAGGACCCGACGAAGGTCGACCGCTCGGGCGCCTATGCCGCCCGCTACGTCGCGAAGAACGTCGTCGCGGCCGGGCTTGCGGACCGCTGCGAGATCCAGATCGCGTACGTCATCGGAGTCGCGCATCCCGTCTCGATCAACGTCGAGACGTTCGGCACCGGCCAGGTGAGCGACGAGCGCATCAACGCGCTCATTGGCGAGCACTTCGACTTCCGGCCGCAGGCGATCATCGAGCGATTCAAGCTGAATCGCGCGATCTACCGGCAGACGGCTGCGTACGGCCACTTCGGCCGGCCCGACCTCGACCTGCCCTGGGAGCGCACCGACCTCGCCGACACCTTCCGCAGGGGTGCGGGGGAGAAGGCGAAAATGACCACGAGCAGGTAACCCCGCCGCCACGCCGGGTTGGCATGCCATGTGCGTCCGTCAGTGGACAAGACCTGTTCCACAAAGGGGAGGAAAGCACATGACCGATACAGCAGCTGCCGTCGTGGTGAAGCCGCGCGGCACGTCCTGGATGAGCGTCATCGGCGGGTGGATCGCGTCGGTCGGCATGACCGCGCTGCTCGCGCCGCTCGCCGCGGGCTTCGTCGCCTCGCGCGGCGGTGCTCCGAACGATGTCTCCCTTGCGGTGCCGGCGGTGCTCGCCGTGATGGGCGCGTACCTCGTCGGCGGCTACGTCGCTGGGCGCATGGCCGGCTACTCCACGAGCTGGCACGGGATGATGACCGCGTTCTTCGGGCTTTTCGTCGTGCTCGGGGCCATCCTCGTCGGGGTCGCCGCCGACCGCGGGTATCTCGGCGACGTGCGCATCGGCCTGCTCGACAGCACCTACGCCTGGGGCTTCGGGCCGACCAGCGTCGGCGACGCCCTCACCTTCGGCGCGATCCTCGGTTTTCTCGCGACGATCTTTGCCGGCTGGCTCGGCGGGTTGCTCGCACCCAGCCGGCCCGCGTCCGTTCGGCCGGTCCACGGGCTGACGCCCGCGGGAGCTGAGCCGGCACCGGCCGTGGCCCACTCGACCGAGACGACGACCGTCGTCCGGGAGCCCGTGACCCCGCAGCAGCGCTTCCGGCTCTTCCCGTCGGCCGGCCGCAAGGGCGGAGAGCGCGTGGACGAACGCAGGAGCGACGAACCGGAGCTGTAGTCACCGCAAGCGAAAAAGAAGCCCCGGTTCGTGCCGGGGCTTCTTCGTGCCCGGAGGCTCCGGCATGGAGTTTGCCTCCTCCGGGTCATGGCTTCGCTCAGCAAGACCCTCACGCGCTTCGGGATGCCCACCGATCTTGGTGGGGTCTTCGTCGACCTGGTCCTGCGGCTGCTCATCCTCGCCTTCACGGTCGACTCGCTCATCAACGCCGGGGACGAGCGGTTCGCGGGGAAGGCCCTCGGGCCACGCAACCTCGCCATCCTCTTCGGCTTCTCGATGCTCTTCCCGATCCTGCACAAGGTGCGGAAGGAGTGGCGGAGCTACCCGTGGTGGTTCGACTCGCTCTACCTCTCGATCTTCTTCGTCGACATGGCGGGCAACTCCGCCGATCTCTACAACACGCTCCCCTGGTTCGACCACGTGTCGCACTCCTTCGGCCCGGGCGCGCTCGCGGTCGTGCTCATGGGCGCGTTCGCGCTCGGGCCGCTCGCGGCCGCCGGCTTCAGCACGATGCTGCACACGCAGCTCGAGATCCAGGAGATCTACGGTGACCAGTTCCTCGGGACCCACAACGTGCGCGACATCATGGATACCGCGAACGACATGCTTTTTGGGATCGTCGGCGCGGCCGTGTTCGTCCTCGTATACAAAGGGACCGAGTGGTACCAGCTGAAACGGGCACGGCCGAAGCGAGTGCGAAAGCGCCGGACCTGATCGCCGAGGCGGTGGCCGAGAGACCGAAGGTCCGCCTCGACATGCACACCCACACCGAGTTCTCCCCGGACAGCCGGACGCCGCTCGCACGATTCGCCGAAGCGGCGAAGGCCTCGGGCCTCGGTGCCGTGTGCGTGACCGACCACAACACCGTCGCGGGGGCGCTGCGGCTCCGCGAGATGGACACCGGCCTACGCATCGTCGTCGGTGAGGAGATCTACTCGCTCGACGGGGAGATCATCGGTCTCTTTCTCGAAGAGGCCGTTCCCCCGCACCTGCCCGCCGCGGAGACCATGGACCGTATCCACGCTCAGGGGGGCCTTGTGTACATCCCGCATCCCTTCAGCCGGAACCGGCTGCGTCACCTGAAGCTCGAGCAGCTGAACGCGCTCATCGACAAGATCGACGCGGTCGAGATCTTCAACGCCCGCGAGATGTCGAAGACGAGCAACGCGAAGGCGCTAGCGTTCGCGGTCGCCCACGCGAAGCCGGGTGGCGTCGGCAGCGACTCGCACCGGCGTAGCGAGCTCGGGCGCGCCTATGTCGAGATCGCCGAGTTCACGACCCCGGCGGAGCTGCTCGAGGCGCTCCGGCAGGGCACGGTCACCGGGAAGCTTTCGGGGCTGGCCATGCACGTCCGGACCTGGGGCGACGCGGCCGCCAAAGCGACCGGGCGCCTCTTTCGCAGCGCGCGCCCCTAGCGCTTCGGCGCG
>JBKJTV010000132.1:0-4593 GCA_046589985.1 Candidatus Limnocylindria bacterium
CGACGCGCTCATCGCGGAGGCAGAGACCCTCGGGCTGTTCAAGCCACACACAGCGTTCGAGGTGCATTGCGCGAACTGCCACGGCCGGCTGAACCCGCTCGGCGATTGCGACACGTGTGGTCTCATAGGACGCACCGTTGCCGAGGCGCGCCGGCGCTCCGGGGGTGACCCTGTGTCGGCGGAGCGGTGGCTCGACGCGGCGATCGCGAAGCGAAAGGCCTATCGCCCGTCGGGTAGGGCCGCGCGCGAAGACTAGGCCCGGGCGAGCGCCTCCGCGGCCTCGCGCTCGAGAGCCTCGTCAGCCTCGAGGATCTGGCCATTGCGCGTGGCCGCCTCGCTCACGAGGTAGGCGATGACGCGCGCGCGATCCTTCGGGTCGCCGACCTGACCGGTGCGCTTCGCCTCGCGGTACTCCTCGACGCGCGGGAAGTCCTCCGGGGATGCACGCCGGATGCGCTCCTGGAGCGCCGTCTCGATCATGCCCGGGCGGAAGGCGCACACCGTCACACCCGTCCCTTCGAGCTCGAGCGCGAGCGAGCGCGTGAGCTGTTCGACGGCGGCCTTGGATGCCGTGTAGGCCGTCCATCCCGCGCTCGGCTTCTCCGCGGCGTGCGAGCTGACATTCACGATGCGGCCGTAGCCGCGCTCGAGCATCCCCGGTAGGACCGCACGCGTCGCGAGGAATACGCCGCCGACGTTGATCGCGACGTGGCGCAGCCAGCTCGTCGCGTCCGCACGTGACAGCGGCCCGACCGGGTCGACGACGCCCGCGTTGTTCACCAGGATCGTCGCCGGACCGACCCACCGCTCCGTGTTGAGCACGAGGTCCTGGACCTGGCGCTCGTCGGCGACGTCGGCCGCGTACGCGAGCGCGCGGCCTCGCTCGCGCTTGATGGCGAGCACGACCTCGTCGAGCTCGGGAGCGTTTCGCGATGCGACGACGACATGCGCGCCGAGAGAGGCAAGCTGCTCCGCGATGGCGCGTCCAAGACCGCGCCCGCCGCCGGTGACGATGGCGGTCTGGCCGTCGAGCTTCACGCGCGCACGGACGACTGGCGCGCCAGGGACGTGCAGAGGCGTTCGATGTCATCCACGCGATGGAGCGCCCAGAAGGAGAGCCGGATCGCCTCGGGCATCTGCGGTTCGAGCAGGTGCTTCACGACGATGCGCTCGTCGGTCCACATCCGCGTGACGATACCCGCTGCGTCGCCGCCACGGGGCGCGACCACGACGATCCCGGTCGGATCCTCCGCTCGCGAGAGGATGTCGAACGGCAGGTCCGCGAGGCGCGCGAACAGCTCGCGGCGGAGCTCACGGATCCGCTCCGCGACGCGAACGCCGAGCGTGCGGTGGACGGCGATCGCCTGCCGGAGCCCGACGAACGAGGCGACGTCGACGGTCCCGGTCTCGAACCGGGTCGCGTCGGGCTGCAGCTCGACAGCGCCGGAGTTGTCGTGCGCGACGCGACTGCGCCAGCCGAGGCGCGGTGGGTCCAGGGTCTCCGGATCGCGGACCCAGAGCGCGCCCGTCGCCAGCGGGCCGTGCAGCCACTTGTGACCGAGGAGCACGACCGCGTTCGCCTCCAGCGCGTGCACGTCGACAGGCACCTGGCCCGCGGCCTGCGCCGCATCGACGATGACGTAGGCGCCGAGCTCGCGAGCGGCCGTGGCGATGGCCGCGACATCGAGGACCTTCCCGCTCTTGCATGAGACGAGCGAGATGACGACGGCGTCGGGACGCTCGAGCCGCATCCGGTCGGTGAAGTCGACCGCGTCGTGATACGGGAGCACGACGACCCGGTCGCCCTTGCGCTGGCGCACGAACTGCGGGAGCAGCGCGGATCCGTGCTCCTCGGCGGTGGTCACGAACGTCGCGTGAGGGGGCAGCGGCAGGCCCGCGATGGCGATGTTCAGGCCGTCCGTCGCGGACTGCGTGAGAGCGATGCGCCAGGCGCCGCCCGCATCGCCGACGAGCGCTGCGACGTCCACACGCGTCTCGGCGAGCGCCGCGTTGTAGGCGTCGTACCCCACGTGCGAGAACATGCCGACCTCGTTCAGCCAACGACGGAACCGCTCGGCCGCGTCCTGCGCGATCGGGAAGGTCGGGCCTGACCCGGCGACGTTGAAGTAGAGCGAGTCACCGCGAAGCGCCTGGAGACTCTCGCGATCCGTGTCCGGCCGGCTGTCGATGCCGGGGCCCATCACGCTCACCCGCCCCCCGTGGTGATCCCGCGGATCGCCAGCCCCGCGGTGAAGAGTGCCGCGATCCCGAGGGCCACGGACTGTCCGCGTGGCGCGCGGTCCCGCACGAGCGTCGCCGCGAGGGGCAGGGCGAGCACGAGCGCGACCCCGTAGAGGGCGTGGATCCCGTTCAACGGGCGGCTGAGAGCGAGCGCGAGCCCGACGAGGCCCTGCGCGATGGCGGCGAGCTCGGCGATGACGAGCGCGCCCCGAAAGCTGGCGGTCGGCCCGAGCGCGCGCACCCCGAGCCAGAGGCCCCAGATCCCCACGAGCGCGAAGTACATGACGATCGCGTTCGCGAGCGTGGCGTGGAGCGTGGACATTGGCGCACCCTAGCATCGGGTGGTGATCGAGATGCGCGGCGTCACCCGCCGGTTCGGGAACGTCGTTGCCCTGCGCGATGCCACGTTCACGGTCCGACCCGGCGAGATCGTCGCGCTCCTCGGCCCGAACGGCGCGGGGAAGACGACCGCCAGCCGCATCATCGGCGGCATCCTCGGCCCGAGCGACGGCGAAGCGATCGTCGACGGCATCTCGGTGCGGCAGGACCCGAACGCCGTGCGCGCCCGCTGCGGCCTCGTCACGGATCAGCCGTCGCTGTACGAGCGGATGACGCTGCGTGCGTACCTCGCCTTCTTCGCGCGGCTCTTCGACGTGTCCGGCGCGAAGGAACGGATCACGGAGCTCGCGCGGCTGCTGCTCCTCGAGGACGTGCTCGATCGCAAGCTCGGGGCGTTCTCGCGGGGTATGAAGCAGAAGGCCGCGATCGCCCGGGCGCTCATCCACGACCCACGCGTCCTCCTGCTCGACGAGCCGGCCACGGCGCTCGATCCCGAGATGACCCGGACCCTGCGGGAGCTCATCTTCTCGCTCCGCGCGGACGATCGCGCGATCCTTCTGTGCACCCACGACCTCGACGAGGCCCAGCGCATCGCGGATCGGGTCGTGATCCTCCAGCGCGGGGCGATCGTGCGGGTCGGGACGCCGGACGAGCTGCGCTCGGTCGGACGACCGCGATTCCGGGTGGAGGTCGAGGGCAGCCTGACCGTCGCGCAGGAGATATTCGCTCGCGTTGGCCTCGTCGCGACGAGTGAGACAGCAACGAATGGCAGCCACGTATTCCGATTCGAGACCGACGACGTCCGCCGGTCGACGCCGGCACTTCTGCGAGGGCTGCTCGACGCGGGGCTGGTCGTACTCGCGCTCGTCCCGGAGCAGCTGTCGCTCGAGGACGCCTACGTCTCCATCGTTCGCGAGGCACGCGGATGAGGAAGGCCTGGCTCATCGCCGAGCGGGAGATCACCTGGGAGCTCTTCGGCGATCGCGGCTCCGTCATCAGGACGAGCCTCTTCGCATTGCTGCCGATCTTCTTCGCATTCTCGGCGCGCTCGGGTGGGGGCGGTCCGCGCCTCGACGGCGCGCTCCTTGGGCTCGCGTTCCAGGCCGCTTTCATCCCCGCCCTCACAGGGGTGGGCCTCATCGCCTCCACTTTCACCGCGGAGAAGGAGAATCAGACGCTCGTCCCGCTCCTCGCGGCGCCGATCCGCGACTTCGACATCGTCGCAGGGAAGCTCATCGGCATGCTCATTCCGGTCACGACGACCTGCGCCGCGAGCCTCGGGGTCTTCTACGCGGCGTGCGGTCTGCTCTACGGCTGGCCCCGCATCGCGCACGTCCTGCCGCCCGAGATCATCTACTCGCTCGTCGTCGTCGCGTTCCTCTATCTGCTCACGGCGGGGAGCGTCGCGCTCATCGTCGCGGCCCGGGTGCGAACGAGCCGCGCGGCCCAGCAGCTCGCAGGGTTGGTGATCGGTATCTCGATCCTCGTCGTGGCGGTCGTTGGCGCCGGCGCGATCGCGCTGCTCGACGGCTGGGGCCTGGTCGTCCTTGGCGCCGTGCTCGTCGGGCTCGACGTGGTCGCGCTCGAGATCGCGCGCCGGGCCTGGCAGCGCAGCGAGGTCATCGCCCGGATCTAGGCGCACTCCTCTAGGGGAGGTCGAGCGCCTCGCAGACGGCGGTCTGGCTCCCGCCCGGCGTGGGTCCGCCGGAGAGCACGAGCAGCCGTCGCGGCGTGAAGATCACGTTCCGTGAGGCGTCCAGGAACTTCGTGCCCTGTACGACGACCGCGCCGAGCCCGTGTCGCGCGGTCGGCAGGTCGGGGCCACGCGTCCAGGCGTTCGTGCGCAGGTCGAAGATCTCGACTTCCCGGAACGTGCCGCTTGGCTGCTCACCGCCGACGAAGTACACGCGACTGTCCGACACCGCGGCGGCGACGCCACCTCGCGCTGTCGGCGCGTCGGGCATCCGCGTCCACGCGTCCGCGGTCGGGTCGTAACACTCGAAGGCCGCGAGG
>JBKJTV010000254.1:0-4123 GCA_046589985.1 Candidatus Limnocylindria bacterium
CTTTGCTCCGCAGATAGGGGTACGGGCTCGACGCGTCGGCGCCGAGGGCGCTCATGTGGACAAGCCGATTCACGCCAGCGCGCACGGCTTCGGCGACGACGTGCTCGACGCCACGCACGTTCACGGCCTCGAACTTCGCCGTGCGCTCGGTCGGGATCGCGACCGTGTGCACGACCATCTCGCAGCCGTCGAACGCGCCGCGCAGCGTGTCGGGCAGCGTGACGTCGGCCACCGCGATGTCCAGGTCGGCGGCGGGCAGCTCGCGCAGCGCGGTCCGCGGATCGCGCACCAGCGCGCGGATGTCACGCGGAGCGGTGTCCTCCAGGAGCAGCGCGATGAGATTCCTCGCGACGAAGCCGTTCGCGCCGGTGATGGCGATCTTCATGGCCAGGTCCTCCCTGCCGCGTCGATGCTCTGATACTACTGAATTGTAGTAGGCCTTCGGAAGTACCGGGGTCTACGGACGCGGCGCCGGCAGCACGTAGGCCAGGATGAGCGCGTAGAAGACGGCCGCCGCGACGATCGTGAGCACGTGGAAGATCTCGTGATATCCGAAGACGCGAGGCCAGGGGTCCGGCCAGCGCAGGGCGTAGAGCACGGCGCCGATCGTGTAGAGCAGGCCGCCGGCGACGAGCGCCGCGGCCGCGCCAGAGGGGAGCGCCGGGTCGATCTGCCCTATCGCGGCGGCCGCCACCCAACCCATCGCGATGTAGATAGCGACGCGCAGCCAGCGGGCGAGCTGCACGCCGGCGACGGCGATCGCGGCGCCGGCCGCGGCGAGGGACCAGACGGTCGCGAGGACACCGGATCGCCATGCGCCTGACAGCAGGTTGAAGGCGACCGGCGTGTACGTCGATGCGATGAGCACGAAGATGCTCGCGTGATCGAGCCGGCGCAGGATCGAGCCGCTGGCCGGTCCCCACGCGCGCAGGTGATAGGTCGCGCTCACAGCAAAGAGGAGCGTGAGACCCGCGCCGTACACGAGCATCGACAGCAGACGCGGCGGATCGGCCCGGGACAGCACGACGAGGTAGGACCCGCCGAGCACCGACAGGATCGCGGCGCCGGCGTGGAGGTACCCGCGGAGAAGGGGGCGCACGAGCGGGGTCACGGACAGAATGCTCCCATGCGAGCGGTCCACTTCATCCTCTACGTGGCCGATCGGGCGGCCAGCGCGCGCTTCTTCGCGGGACGCGTAAAGGGGCGGGTCACCCCGCCCCTTCCGCCCTTGCAGAGGCTGTTCGATCAGGTCCCGACTGACACCTGCGCCTTTGGGGTGTCACTCTGCTTGATCGGGATCGGCTGCCACGGGGTACCGATGATCGGGAGGAGGAAGCGGTCCAGGCCGTAGTAGCCGGCCGTCTTCCAGGCCATGATCAGGAGCACCGCGAGGAGGAACATCAGCGGGTTCGTGCTCGCGGTGCCTGCGAGCAGGAAGTTGAAGTTCAGTACCGCACCGAAGAACGCGGCGATCCCGACGAAGGCTCCGACGATGAGGCCGATGCCGACGAGCAGCTCACCGAAGGCAATGAGCTTGCCGAACCAGACGTAGGCCTCGTTGTCGATGAGGGTCTGGAGGAAGTTGCGGTACCAGTCGAACGTGATCGCGGGCCGTGCGGGCGGTGCGGGAACGGCGACGGCGCCCTTCCAGAAGCCGAGGAGAGCCTGGCCGGTGTCGGTCCAGGCAGGGTTCTGGACCTTGCCCCAGCCGCTGGTGATCCAGAGCCAGCCGACATACACGCGGACGACGAGCCAGAAGCTCGCGAAGCGCACGTCGGAGAAAAGGAACCGTGCGATCGGAGAGTCTTGCATGATGGTCCTGTCCTTGAACATGGGTGTGACCCCCTTTCGTGTCGAGGCCATTCTCGCAGCGCGAGGTACTTCCTCACAGTGCCGTCCGGCCCATCCGTAGCGTCGGGTGGCCCGGGCAGCTGGGTCCGGCGAGCCCTGCGCTCAGCGCAGCTGGGAGCGCCGGAGGATCAGGGCGGCGGCGCTGGCGGCCAGCATCGCCCAGAGCAGCTGAAGGCACGCGAGCAGCGCCATCGCGCGCGCAGCCCCGAGCGAGTCGAGCAGCAGGGCTCCGGACGGACCCAGGATCTGTGCGTCCCCGCCGAGTCCGACAAGGCCGAGCGTCCGTGCGGCGTCGAGCGGGTCGAGAGCCACCGTGGCGAGGAGCACCACTGCTCCGCCACCGAGCGCGGGCACCGCGGCGAGCGCGATGAGGTCGACACCGAGCGCAAGGACGAGCCAGGCAACGAGTGCCGCGACCGCGGCCTGAGTACGGCCTTCGACCAGCGCTCCGATCAGGGTGCCCACCGCCGCGCTCGCCACGACGGCCAGAGCCCCGGCGCTCAGGATCCCGAGGAAAGCGGGGATGTCGGTCGTGCGCATCGAGCCCGCCGCGAGCAGCGCCGCGACGGCGAGCCCCGCGAGGAGCGCGACGAGCGCCGTGACGGACGCCGCCACGATATGTGAGAACACGATCCTCCCGGCGCCGACGCCGGCGGCGCGGAGCATCGAGAGCGCTCCACCTTCACGGCCGCTCTGGAGCGAGACCGCGGCGGCGACGAGCGCGAGCGCTGTGGGGACGAGCACCGCGACATTCAGCAGGCCGATCGCGGCGGGCGTCACCTGCGAAAGGCCGACCGTGCGGAACACGGAGAGCCCGAGCAGCGTGATGGCGGCGGCGAGGGTGGCGAACGCGACGGCACCGCCGACCGGCAACCGTCCGCGCAGCGCACCGCGGAGCTCGAGGGCGACCAGGCCGTCACGCACTCGAAGCTTCCGGTGCGAAGAGCTCGGGTCCGCCATCCGCAACGATCCGCCCGCGCTCGAGCAGGAGCACGCGGTCCGCGATCAGGCCGAGGTCCGTGAGGTCGGGAGCAGGGCTCGCGACGAGGACGGTCGCGCCGCGGTCGCACGCGGCACGCAGGCGCCCGAGCGCGGCGACGCGTGCCGGGCGGTCCATGGCAGCGAACGGCTCGTCGAGCAGGAGCACGGCAGGCCGCATCGCCAGGAGCGCGGCGAGCGCGACGCGCTGTTGCTCGCCACCGGAGAGCTCGCGCATGAAGCGATCGGCCGCGACGGGGACGAGCTCCGGGTCGAGAGCGGCGTGGGCCTCACCGCCGAATCCCGCGAAGAGCGCGACGATCTCGCCGACGGAAGCACGTGGCGGCAGCACGATGCCCTGTGGCAGGTAGCCGACGGCGCCGCGGCCCGCGCGACCGGGCGCGCGTCCCGCGACCAGGGCCTCGCCGCGGAAGCGGACGATCCCAGCGAGGCAGCGCAGCAACGTCGACTTCCCGGCGCCGTTCCCGCCGATGACGGCGCAGAGCGTCCCGGTGGCGATGTCGGCGCTCACGCCGTCGATGCCCCGGCCGCCCGCGTAGCTGCGCGAGAGTCCGCGGAACCGGACGCTCACGCACGCGCCCGCGCGACTCGCGCCAGTCCGCGCGCCAGTCCGAAGGAGCCGAGACCGAGCAGCGCGGACGCGAGCAGCCAGGGCAGCGGCTCGGACTCGCGCGCCGGCTCGCCCCGGGAGAGGACTGAGCGCACCAATGGCCGCGGATCCTCGACCGTCGCGGACTGCGTGGTACTCCACCAGCGGTCGACCTTCGCGAGGACGAGCGCGGCGGGCGCCGCCCGGAGGGACCGCAGGTCGGGCGCCAGCCCGAGCAGGCGATCCGAGGTCCCGCCTTGGCGATGCGGCACGTCGCCGAAGGTGTCGCCGTCGAGGTCGTAGCCCTGGTAGCCCGACCAGTGGTTGCCGACGCCGCGCACGCGCCATTCACTGCGATTCGCACGGACTCCCGACGCCTCGAGATCGACGACGTTCGCGACAAAGCTGTTGGCCCCGAACGCCAGCGACGCCGTCGGCAGGAGCACGACGCCGGTGCTGTTGTAGGCGATCTCGTTGCGGAGCACCTCCGCTGGCGCGGCGGCGCGGTCGACGCCCTCCACGCGGAGCCCGACGATGTTGCGGGACAGAACGTTCTCGGTGACGCGGACCCCCTGCACGTCTTTCAACAGGAGGCCGTATCCCGTTGCGCCGGCGCGATGTCCGACGATGCGGTTGCGAGCGACCTCGACCGGACCTCCGTACATCGCCACGATCCCGGCGGAG
>JBKJTV010000125.1:0-2692 GCA_046589985.1 Candidatus Limnocylindria bacterium
CGGCGAGATCATCGCCATCGCGCCGACGCGAGCGGCGGCCGTCGCTGTCAAGACGCCCGGGCTCAGCGTCATCGTGCCGGACGACCTCGTCGAGGTCCGTACGCCTGCCGGCTGCGAGCGGCTCACCGAGCTCATTCACGCCGACGCGGATCTCCGGCCCGTGATCGAGGCCGCGCTGCACAACGTCTTCCTCGCGCCCGACCGCCGTACCGCGCTCGCGGCGGCCCGCGGCCTCCTGGGCGGGCTGGTCGTCACGGCGGACGGCTTCGCCGCCCAGCCGGGGCTGGTGCGAACGCCCGCCGCGCTCGCGGGAGCCGCCGAACGGGCGAACGCGCGCCTCCGGGCGGTGCTCGAGTGGCTGCGCGAAGAGCTCTTGGCCCGCGGCGCGACGGACGGATCGCCGCACGGCCCGGACGCCATCCACGCGATGGAGGCGGCGGAGCGGACCGCGGTCGACGCGCACACCGCAGCGTCGAAGGCCGCCGAGGACGCACGGCTCGAGTCGGCCACGAGCGAGGAGCGGCGCGCTTCCCACGCGCGCCTCCGCGACGCGCTCGACGAGCAGGTGAGCGCGACCGAGCGGCGGGTCGCCGACGAGGAGGAGCGGCTTCGCGCCCTGGTCGCTCAGGAGCGTGACACCCGCGCTCGCCTCGAGGCCGCCCAGGCGGCGCTCGTGACGTCGTCCGCTCAAGCGAGCGAGGCGCGGCGCTCGGCGGAGCTTGCACGCGAGCGCGCGCTCGCCGCGGAAGGCTCGCGGCGCGAGTCAGAGCAACGCCTCGCGAAGGCACGCGAACGCCTCGCTGAGCTCCGGGGCGAGCGCTCGAGGCTCGCCGTCGAGGAGGAGCGCGCCTCGGGCGCTCTCCGTCTGCTCGAGGAGCAGGTCCGCGCGGAGCTCGGCCTGCCCGACGACGAGCCGCTGCCGGACCCAGCGTCGCTCGATGTCGGCGACGAAGGGGACGCGGACGAGCGCGCGAGCACGATCCGCGAGCTGCAGCGCCTTCGCCGCCGGCTCCAGGCCCTCGAGCCGGTGAACCCGCTCGCGGCGAGCGAGCTTGGCGAGATCGGCGAGCGCCATCGGTTCCTCGCGACGCAGCGCGCCGACCTCGACCGCGCCATCGCCGACCTCCGCTCGCTCGCTGACGAGCTCGCCACGACGATCGCGGAGCAGTTCAGCGCGACGTTCCAGGCGGTCGACCGCGAGTTCGGGAACTTTTTCGCCAAGCTGTTCAACGGCGGGCAGGCGTCGCTGCGGACGAGCGAGGATCCGGACGAGCCGGGGATCGACATCTACGCCCGCCCGCCCGGGAAACGGATCGGTAGCCTTCAACAGCTCTCCGGCGGCGAGCGCGCCCTCACCGCGACCGCGCTCCTGCTCGCGATCCTGCGGGTGAAGCCCACGCCGTTCTGCGTCCTCGACGAGGTCGATGCCGCGCTCGACGAGCGCAACGTCGGGCGATTCACGCAGGCCCTGCGCGAGCTCACCGATCGGACACAGTTCGTCGTCATCACCCACAACCGCGCGACGATCGAGGCCGCGGACACCCTCTACGGCGTCTCCATGGACGAGGGTGGCGTGTCGAAGCTCATCTCGATGCGCCTCGCCGACCTGGACGAGCGGGCGGGCTGAGCTAACCCCGACCGCGCTCGAGCAGCACCACCATGAGGAGAGCGGGCAGCGCCAGATGTTCCAGCCGCGGCGGCAACGGCGCGTCCTGCTCCACGACGAAGCGGCGCTCGATCCACGACGGCCGCTTTCGCAGGCGCAGGAGGGTCACGCCGTCCGCGCCGTCGATGAGGTACGTCGGGTTGATCCATTGCTGGATCACGAAGCCGATGAGCGGGATCTCGCCGATCAGTGCGTCGATCACCTTCATCCAGGCGTCCTTCTCGTGGATGAGGCCGATGGCGTCCCCGGCCTCGTCGAGGATGCGGTACGTCGCCTTCCAGAACGTGCGCATCCCCTCCTGCCTCACGGCGCCGAGCGGTCGGCCATCGGGGGTGCTGATCGAGTAGGTCGCGCCGATATCGATGAATTTGTTCGCTTTGATGTGGTAGACGGGCTGCGTCTGCGCCTCGTCGGCGAAGATCGTGACGTCTTCCTTGAGCTTGAAGGCTTTCTGCTTCACGTAGCTGATCAGCCGGCCGGTCGCGTCGACGACGCGCATGTGGGAACCGATGGTCAGGACCTTGAACGTGAGCGTGAGCGGGTACGTGACATCCATGCCGATCTCCTCGTGCTCCTCGCGCACCGCGTCGATCCCGTCAGTCTGCTCCTCGGCGGTCGACGAAGCGGCATCGCGGCGCGCCCGACACACTGGTCGGGATGAGCCTCGACAGCGGCCTCGCGCGGACTCGTGGCGGCTTCCTTTCGCGCCTGTTCGGCCGCAAGGCGGATGAGCCGGTCACGGATGAGTGGCTCGACGAGCTGGAAGAGGCGCTCCTGCGCTCCGACCTCTCCGTCTCGCTCGTCGACTCCGTGATGCTCCAGGTCCACGACATCGTGCGCGACGGCAAGGCGAAGACGGTACCGAAGGTCCTCGATGCGGTCCGCGACGCACTCGTCGCGGTCCTCGCGGCGCCGGCGACGCCGGCGGTCTCCCTGTCGCGGCCGCGAGTCATCCTCGTCGTCGGCGTGAACGGCAGCGGGAAGACGACCACGGCGGCGAAGCTCGCGAAGCGTCTCCGCGACGGC
>JBKJTV010000243.1:0-3622 GCA_046589985.1 Candidatus Limnocylindria bacterium
CTCGAGGACCGGACGGTGAAGCAGCTCTTCGTCCGGGAGTCGCGCGACTGCATCTGTCCTCCCCACCTCCCCACCTGCGTCTGCGGGCATCGCGCGGGTCTGCGTGTCCTTACCCGGCGTCCGCTCACTGCGGACGCTGCGGAGATCGCACGCAACCCGCGCGCCCGCAGCGCCAAGCTGCGCGTCGCGGAGAAGCTGCCGTGATCTCGTCTCTTTCCCTGCGGCCGGCTGCGCAGCGCGCGCGACCCTCCACGCGCGCGCGCGCGTCGGCCCGGAGCATGGCCACCACCAAGAAGGCAACGACGCATCCCGTACGCACGCACCGTGCGAGCGCGGCCGTTCGCAGGCCCGCGCGCGTCTCCAAGCAGGACTTCGCCTGGGAGACGCGATCCTTCGGCGTCACCGCTCTCGCGATCGCCACCGGATTCCTTCTGGCCGTGATCTACCTCGGTCAGATCACCGGAGTCTCTGCGCATGACTACGAGATGCAGCGTCTCGAGGCGCGACGCGACGAGCTCCGGCGCCAGAACTCACTCCTCGACGTGCAGCTCGCGAGGCTCGAGGCCCCGGCCCGGATCGAGGCGCAAGCAGTCCGTCTCGGGCTGCAGCGTCTTCCGCACGTGCCCGTGATGAGCGCTCAGGAGCTCGCCGCCCGCAACTAAGGAAACCGGCCCCGGAACGAGCAGGTGCAAGCCAGCGAAGAGGAGAGGGAATTGACCGTGTCGCATACGCGACTGCGCGTCCTTTTCGCCTTCTTCGCGATCGCCTCACTGCTCCTCGCGGGGAAGCTCGCGTACTGGCAGGCCGCGATGCGCTCGGAGCTGCTCGGGCCTGCGCTCGGTCAGGTCCGCAGCGACGAGGTCGTCGCAGCGACCCGCGGCGTCATCCGCGACCGCAATGGCGCGATCCTCGCGACGACGGTCGCGCTCCGGTCGCTCTACGCGATCCCCTCGCGCATCCCGGAGGGGGAGGCGCCGGCCGTCGCGAAGCAGCTTGGCGTCCTGCTCGGGCGCGATCCGTCATCGATCCGCGCGCGCTTGGAGTCCAAGCTCGACTGGACCTTCATACATCGCCGCCTGCCGGAGGCGACAGCCGAGGCCATCGCGGCGCTTGGCATCCCAGGCCTTGGCTTCCAGACGGAGACCGCACGGATGTACCCCAACGAGACGATCGGCGCGCATCTGCTCGGCTTCGTGAACGACGACGGCTTCGGCCAGTACGGCATCGAAGCGGCATACGACGAGCACCTACGGGGGACGCCGGGGCGCCTCGTTGTCGAGCGCGATTCGCGCGATCGCGCCCTGCCGGTGGGCCTGCGCCAGGTGATCCCCCCGCGCAACGGCGCGGACCTGACACTCACGATCGACCTCGTCATCCAGACCGCCGCCGAGCGCGAGCTCCGGCTCGCGATGGAGCGGGAGAAGGGGACGAGCGGGTGCATCGTCGTCATCGACCCGAAGGACGGCTCCCTCCTTGCGCTCGCGTCGGCTCCGTCGTTCGATCCGTCCGCGATCGCCGTCACCGACCTCGAGGCGCTCCGCGACCGGTGCGTCGCGTGGACGTATGAGCCTGGCTCGACGATGAAGGGCGTCACCGTGGCAGCCGCGCTGGACAAAGGTCTCGTGACGCCCACCACGTCGTACAACGACGTCGGGTTCGCGATCATCGGCGGCCGACGGCTGAACAATGCCCTCGGGCGCGCGTGGGGGCCGACGACCGTCACGCAGCTGCTCGAACGGTCCGCGAACGCGGGAGCAGTCTTCGTCGGGAGCAAGCTCGGCGCGGAGCGACTCCATTCCGCTCTCGGGATCTTCGGGTTCGGGCAGCGGACGGGCGTCGATCTCCAAGGCGAGCAGGCGGGTGCCCTGCGGCCGCTCGCCGAGTGGTATCCCGTGGACGTCGGCACAGCTGCCTTCGGGCAGGGCCTGACGGTGACGCCTCTGCAGCTCGCGTCGGCCTATGCGGCCATCGCGAACGGCGGCGTCCTCTATCGCCCGTATGTGGTGGCGATCCGGCGCGATGCGGATGGGGAGCACCGCACCGCGCCGGTCGCCATCCGTCGGGTCATCTCGTCCGAGACGGCTTCGACGATGCGGACCATGCTCACCTCGACCGTCGACAACGGTCTCGCAAAGAACGCATCGCTCCAGGCATTCAGCGTCGCTGGTAAGACCGGCACCGCGCAGATCCCCGACCGCTCCGGCTCGTACGAGAGCGATGAGTACATCAGCTCGTTCGCCGGGTTCGCGCCGGCCAACGACCCGAGCTTCGTCGCGGTCGTCGTGCTCGAGCGCCCGCAGTCGCGACTGTTCGGTACGGTGACCGCTACGTCGGCGTTCAAGGGCCTCGCCCTCGACGTGTTGCGGACGGCACGCGTCCAGCCCGACCGCAGACCCTAGTCATACTTGCGGGCGCGTGTTCACGCTCGAGCGGCTCCTCGATGCGAGCGGAGGACGGGTCGTCCACGGTCGCGCGGACCCTGCGCACATCTTCAGCGGCGGGGCCTTCGACTCCCGTATCGCCGAGCCGGGAACTCTCTTCTTCGCCCTGCGGGACCAGCGTGACGGTCACGACTTCGTTGCCGACGCGATCCGGCGCGGTTGCGCCGGCGCCGTCGTCGAGCGTCTTCCCGATGGCGTCCCCGAGGATGCGCTCCTCGTGCAGGTCACGGATGTGCAGCAGGCCCTTCGGCAGCTTGCCCAGGCGCAGCGCGAGGTCCACCCGATCCCTGTCGTCGGCATCACCGGCAACGCGGGCAAGACGACCGCGAAGCAGGCCGCAGCGGCGACCCTCGGAACGCGCTACCGCGTGCTCAGCCCGGCGGCGTCCTTCAACAACGAGATCGGCGTGCCGCTCACGCTGCTGCTGCTCGAGCCGTCCCACGAGGTCGCGGTCCTCGAGCTCGGCTTCTACGTGCCGGGCGAGATCGCGGACCTTTGCCGTCTCGTGCGGCCGGTGGTCGGCATCATCACGACCGTCCCCGATCGTCCCGCGCACTACTCGCGCACCCCGAGCGTCGACGCGATCGCTCGCGGGAAGGCTGAGCTCATCGAGTCGCTGCCGTCCGACGGCACAGCGCTCCTGAACGCCGACGACAGGCGCGTCCGCGACCTCGCGCCGCTCACGAAGGCGCGGGTCGTCCTCTACGGCGAGTCGGCGGACGCCGCCCTTCGCGCGAGCGAGGTCGAGTCGCACGGCCTCGACGGGGTCTCGTTCACCGTGACCTACGAGGGAGCGCGCGCCCGCGCGTCGCTACCGCTCCCGGGCCGGCACCTCGTCACCGCGTCGCTCGCGGCGATCGGCGCCGCGGTCTCGCTCGGCGTCCCGCTCGACGAGGCGGCGCTCGGCCTCGGCACGCTCGAGCCACCCGCGCACCGCATGAGCGTCCGTCGCGCCGGCCCGATCACGGTCATCGACGACTCGTACAACGCGAGCCCGGCGGCGGTCCACGCCGCACTCGCGCTCCTCCGTGAGGTGCCGGGCCGGCGCGTGGCCGTCCTCGGCGACATGCGGGAGCTCGGCGTGCTGTCCGCTGATGCGCACGAGGACGTCGGACGCGACGCCGCGCGCTCCGCGCAGCTCATCATCGGCGTCGGCGAGCTGGCGGCGACGATCGTCTCGG
>JBKJTV010000009.1:0-5504 GCA_046589985.1 Candidatus Limnocylindria bacterium
CTTGGACGATGTGGAGGCTTGTGAGGATCCGACCGCTCGTGTCGAGAACGACCCCGGAGCCGCTGAAGACAGCCGTGCTGCCTGGGACGCGCGCGCTCACCTGGACGACGGAGTGGCGGACCTGCTCGTACACCCCGACGGCTGCGGGCGGCGACGGCGTTGCCGACGCGAGGACCCTGGCGATGGTGTCCTGGACGTCCTGCGCGGTGAGCGGTCGCGGCGGCGTGAACATCACACGGAGTGCCGTCAGCGTCATGACGAGCGCGGCGGCAAGGAGCGCCGCGCGGCCCACCATCCCGGGGAGGTCGCGGAACGGACGGCGGCGGCGCGGTGCGGGCGCAGGAGCCTCCTCCGGCGCGTTATCGCGGGGAAAGCTCCCATACGGCCGATCCGCCCTGCTCACCGTCCGAGTCTAGGCGGCCGACCCTCGCCCGAAGATGAGAGATCGCTAAGACTCTCCGCCCTTTCACTAGAGTCCGGTGCCTTGATCCGCTCCAGCGGGATCCTGCTGCCGGTCGCATCACTTCCGAACGGCCGGATCGATCGCGAGGCGTACCGCTTCGTCGACTGGCTCGCCCTGTCCGGGCAGTCGTGGTGGCAGGTGCTCCCGCTCGGACCGCCCGACCTCCTGGGCTCGCCGTACAGCGCATCGTCCGCCTTCGCAGCGCACGCCGGATACCTCGCGCGACCGAGGGCTCGCGTGACCGCGCGCGACCGAGCCGCCTACCGCGAGCACAACGGCGCATGGCTTGGAGACTGGGTCGCCTTCGCGGGGCCCGACGCTGTGGATGACCAGATCCGATTCGATCGCGAGTGGTCCGCGCTCCGCGAGCATGCCGGCAGGCGCGGCGTACGCATCATCGGCGACCTCCCCATCTTCGTCGCCGCAGGGAGCGCGGATCATCAGGCGCATCCGGAGCTGTTCCGGCGCGGCGTCATCGCCGGCGTTCCGCCGGATGCGTTCAGCGCCGACGGCCAGCGCTGGGGTAATCCGCCCTACGACTGGTCCGCCCTGCGCGCCCGCGGCTACCGCTGGTGGATCCTGCGCTTCCGCAGGCAGCAGGCACTCTTCGACCTCGTGCGCGTCGACCACTTCCGCGGCTTCATCGCAAGCTGGGAGATCGACGCGCGCTCGAAGACAGCGCGTCACGGACTGTGGCGACGGGGACCTGGCGCCGCGCTCTTCCGTGCGGTCGCGCGCGAGCTCGGTCCGCTGGCCCTCATCGCCGAGGACCTCGGCGTCATCACGCCTGCGGTCGAACGCCTGCGCGATCGTCTCGGGCTCCCCGGGATGCGCGTGCTCCAATTCGCGTTCGACGGTGATCCCCGCAATCCGCATCACGTCGAGCGCCATCCGGTGCGCGCCGTCGTCTACACCGGTACACACGACAACGACACCGCGCTCGGCTGGTGGTCGTCGCTCGACGAGCGCGAGCGCGCGCGCACGGGCCTCGCCGGGAGGGAGCCGCACTGGGAGCTGCTCGCGATGGCCTGGGGATCGCCCGCGCGCCTCGCCGTCGCGCCCGCCCAGGACATCCTCGGACTCGGCTCGGCGGCGCGCATCAACCACCCTGGTCGGATCGGCGACAACTGGTCCTGGCGCGCCGACCGCAGGGCCTTCACGCCGGCGCTCGCCCGACGGCTTCGGGAGCTCACGCGACGGACCGGGCGGCTCGCGTGAGCTGGACGCTGCGCACGCATCGCGTTCCGAGCCAGATCCTGCGCGAGGTGCGCCTCGTCCGTGTGCTCATGCCGGACGAGCCGCGCGGATTGTTGTTCTTGAACGATGGGCAGAACCTCTTCACGAAGACCCGCACGGTCGGCACGCCGGAGCGGTGGCGCGCGGACGAGGCCGTCAGGGTCGTGCCGGACCTCGCGATCGTCGGGATCGACAACGCCGGCCGCCACCGCGGGCGCGATTACCTTCCCTACCCGAATCCCGCGGATCCGCTCGGCCGGAGGCCACAGGGCGATCGCTACGTCGCGTTCGTCGTCGACGAGCTCCTCGGCTGGGTGGCGCGCCGCTATCCGCAGCTCACTCGCTTACGGCACGTCGGGATCGGCGGCTCCTCGCCGACGTGCGCACGGCCGAGACGCTGCCGGGACGGATCCACCTCGCGATCGGGACGGCCGAGTCGCGCGATCCGGCGGAGAGCGCGCGGGTCCTCGCGGACGCGCTCGAGCTAGAGGGCGGTCCAGCCTCCGTCGACCGCGAGCGTCTGGCCGGTGATCATCTTTGCCGCCGGGCTCGCGAGGTACACGACCGCATTCGCGATGTCGTCCGGGTCTGCGAGCCGCCCGAGCGGGATTCGCGCGAAGACGTCGGCCTTGAAGTCGGCATCCTCGAACATCGGCGCGGTGAGCGGCGTCAGCACGAAGGTCGGCGCGATCGCGTTCACGTTGATGCCGTGCTTCGCCCACTCGATCGCGAGCACGCGCGTGAGATTCACGACACCCGCCTTGCTCGAGCAGTACGCCGCGCGACGCCAGTAGCCAACGAGGCCCATCTGTGACGCGATGTTCACGATGCGCCCGCCACCGTGCTCGACCATGTGGCGGCCCACGGCCTGGGAGCAGAAGAACAGGCCCTTCAGGTTCACATCGAGCACGCGATCCCAGTCCTCCTCGGTCACCTCGAGCGCGGATCGTTGGATGTTCAGTCCCGCGTTGTTCACGAGCACGTCCAGCCGGCCGAAAGCCCCGACGACCGCCGGGACGAGAGCGTCGACCGAGGCCAGATCGGTCACGTCGAGTGGAACGACCACCGCCCGGCGCCCGGTCGCGGCGATCTCCTTCGCGGTCTCCTCCGCGAGCGCTTTCTTCGTCGGGAGCTCCGTCACCGCGACGTCGGCACCGTGCGCCGCGAGCGCAAGGGCGATCGCCTTCCCGAGGCCCGAGCCCGCGCCCGTGACCACCGCGACGTCGCCGTCAAGAGCGAATGCGCTCAACCTCTGCGAAGGAAAGCAGGTCGCCGCGGGCCCGGCAAGCAGGTTCACGCGCGCAGGAGGAGGAGGGCGCGCGCTCCGGTGAACGCGAGGTGTCCGCCGTCGCGGCCAGCCCAGGCCACACCGGCACCGCCGAAGCGGGCCTCGGCCGTGTCGAGGCGGGCCTCCCACGGCCCCGCAGGCAGCTCGAGCGAGCCGTGGCCGAAGGACAGGACGACCGCGACCGCATCGTGCACGAGCGCGACCGCCGCCTCGCCGGCCACGACCACCGCGGGATCCGATCGGAGCGGACGCAGGGCCGGAATGGTCGCGCGCAGCCGCAAGAGCTCCCGGTAGAGAAGGCGGAGCTCGGCGCTCCCGCCCGAGCGGTCGAGGATCGACGCGCGGAAGGTCCCCTCGCTTTGCGGGTCCGGCACCTCGCCCTGCCACGCGAACTCCTTGAACTCCTCTTCCCGGCCCCTTCGGACCGCGCTGACGAGGTCCCGGTCGGAGTGGCTCGTGAAGTAGAGGAACGGCCGACGTTCGCCGTATTCCTCGCCCATGAAGAGCATCGGCGTGAACGGAGAGAGCAGGAGCGCCGCCGCGGCCACCTTCAGCCGCTCGAGGCCGACGAGCGTCGAGAGCCGGTCACCGCGAGCGCGGTTGCCGACCTGATCGTGGTCCTGGATCGCGACGACGAACCGCTCGGGCGGAGCGCCCTGCGGATCGTTGCCGTACCTGCGCTTGCGGAACTGCGAGTACTGGCCGGCGTAGGCCCAGCCGCGACGCAGGGTCTCCGCGAGGTGCTCGATAGAGCCGAAGTCGAGGTAGTAGCCCGTTCGTTCCCCGGTCAGGAGCGCGTGGATGGAGTGGTGGAAGTCGCCGGACCACGTCGCGTCGAACCCCTGCCCGTCCGCGGCGCTCGGCGTGATGACGCGCACGTCGTTCTGATCCGACTCCGCGATGAGGTGGCCGGCGCGGCCGATGCGCGCCGCCTCCGCGTGCACCGCGTCCGAAAGCTCGGCGAGGAACAGCCTGGCGCTCCGATCGACGATCGCATGCACGGCGTCGAGCCGGAAACCGTCGACGTGGTACTCGCGGAGCCACATGAGCGCGTTCTCGGTGAAGTACCGGCGTACCTCGTCGCTGTGCGGTCCGTCGAAGTTCACGGCCTGGCCCCACGGCGTGCGGTGTCGGTCGGTGAAGTACGGGCCGAACTCGGCGAAGTAATTCCCCTCCGGACCGACGTGGTTGTAGACGACGTCGAGGATCACCGCGAGGCCCTCGCGATGCGCTGCGTCCACGAAGCGGCGGAATCCGTCGGGCCCCCCGTAGCTCGCCTGCGGCGCCCAGCCGTACACGCCGTCGTAGCCCCAGTTGCGTGCCCCGGGGAACTGCCCGATCGGCAGCGGCTCGAGCGCGGTGATGCCGAGCTCGCGCAGAGCGCGGAAGTGCGCCGTCGCCGCGTCGAACGTGCCTTCTTGCGTGAACGTGCCGACATGGAGCTCATAGATGACGAGCTCGCGCAGGCTCGCTGCGACGAACGAGCCGTCGCCCCACTCGAACGCGCCGGGGTCGACGATCGCGGACGGTCCGTGTACGCCGTCGGGCTGGTGACGTGACGCGGGATCGGGACGGTCCGCTCCCCCGTCGAGCACGAAGGCGTACCGATCGTGAGGCCTCAGGCCGTCGAACACCGCGCTGTGGTACCCGCGCTCCCCGGGCTCGAGGCGGGCCAGCCGCTCCGCGAGGCGGACCTCCACGCGCCGCGCGTGCGGCGCCCAGACGGTGATCTCGCAGCGGCCGTCGTCGCGATACGTCGCTCCGAGCGTCATGCGGGCGATCGGAAGAACACGGCCCCGAGCGGCGGGAGCACCAGGTCGAGCGAGTACGGCCGGTCGTGCGACGGCAGGGGTTGCGCGTCGAGCCCGCCGGCGTTGCCGACGCCGCTACCCCCGTAGTCGAACGCGTCGGTGTTCAGGAGCTCGAGCCATCGACCGTCCGCGGGCACGCCGAGGCGATACCCGTGGCGCACGACCGGCGTGAAGTTGAAGACCGCCAGCACCGACGGCGCAGAGCCTGCGGCATGGCGAAGGATCGCGAGCACGCTGTGCTCCGTGTCCCGATGATCCGCCCACTCGAACCCCGCCGGGTCAAAGTCGAGCTCGTGCAGCGCGCGTTCCGACCGGTGGAGAAGGTTCAGGTCGGCGACGCAACGCGCGATGCCGGCGTGCGCCGGGTCGTCCAGCAGATGCCAGTCGAGGCTGCGGTCGTGATGCCACTCACGCCACTGCCCAAGCTCGAGACCCTGGAAGACGAGCTTCTTTCCCGGCTGGGCGTGCTGGTAGGCGAAGAGCAGCCGCAGCGTCGCGAGCTTGCTCCAGGCGTCACCCGGAAAGCGATCCAGGAGCGAGCCCTTTCCCTGGGACACCTCGTCGTGCGAGAGCGGCAGCAGGAAGTTCTCGGTGAACGCGTACGTCGTGCGGAAGGTCAGCTCGCCGTGGTGCCACCGCCGACGCACCGGATCGCGGCCGAGGTACTCGAGCGTGTCGTGCATCCAACCGAGATCCCACTTCATCC
>JBKJTV010000078.1:0-3369 GCA_046589985.1 Candidatus Limnocylindria bacterium
GTCGGCAGCCTCGGTCAGGAGGCCGAGGCTGCCGACGATGATCGCGAGGCCCGCGAGTACCCGCACTACGTGCGTCTGCGGATGAACGGCAGCGCGATGGCGATGGCGCTGAGGACAAGCGCAGCGAGTGCGATGAGACGGACCTGCTCGCCTGTCGAGCGGATCTCACCCAGGGTCCGCCCGAGCTCGGCGCCGGTGGGCACCTTGTCCGGGTACTGCAGGGCGGTCACCGGCTTGATCTCATCGAAGCGGCCGGGCCCCGACTCGAAGGTCTCGTTCAGATCGAGGCTCTCGATCTTTCCCCTGATGACGAACCGGTACGCGCCCTCCCGTGTCGGGACGATGTCGGCAGCGTAGGAGCCGGGCACGCCGAAGCGCGTGCGGAATGCGGGCGAGAACGCCGAGGCGGAGCCTCCCTGGAAGACGTCGACGGTGAGCGTCTTCTCGAGACCCTCGACCGCTTTCGGCGGAGTGATGCGTGTGTCGGTCACGGCGAGGCTCACCGCGTTCGTCCCGCTGACGAACGCGGGCTCCTCGAGCCAGCCGACGACGAGCTGGTACGGCCCGACGTTGCGGCGCTCGTGCGCCTCGGCCGGTGCGGGCGCGAAAGCTGCGTGAGAGAGCACCGCGACGGCGAGTGCCGCCACGATGGCGAATGGACGCTTCATGTTCACCCTCCTTGCAGTCGTGCTTAGGTCGCGAGGAGGGCGCGGCGCGGCGGGCCAAGGATCGGTGCCGAACGCTCGCGACCCGCCGATAGCGCGGGGACGATCAGCCGCGCGAGCGGTCGCCGCGTCGGCCTGGGCAGCCGCGGGACGAAGGCCACGAGCGTGGCCAGCACGAGGCCGCTACCGAGCTCGAAGACGCCGTTCGAGAGCCCGAAGCGCGACCTGCCATCGAGGTGACCGGCGAAGTGGATGAGAAAGGCGGGATAGCGGTACGCCGCGAGGACGTGGTCGCGGTGGAAGGGCGACGTTCCCGGGGGATCGACGTGCGGGGCGATCGAGAGCCCGGCTCCGGCCAAGGCGGCCGATCCTGCGGCAAGAGCGAACAGCGCGATCGCGAGCGGGCGACCCATTACCACGACTGTACGACCGCGCCTCCGGCAGAGGTTCCGCTAGCTTGGCCAGTGATGGACATCGCGGTCCTCCTCGCGATGGTCGCCCTTGGGTTCCGCCATGGCTTCGACTGGGACCACATCGCGGCGATCACGGACATCACGAGCACGACCTCCGCGAGCCACGCCGACGTCGGTGTGGCGTTCGGCTCCCCGCTCTCCGCCGGCGCGCACGGCGAGCACGTCGTGGACCACGGGCACTCGCACGCGAACGCGCCCGTCGCGCACGCGCTGCGCGAATCCCGCTTCACGCATGAGCAGCGTCACGCGCTCGGCCTGGCGACGGTGTACGCGCTGGGTCACGCGTCGATGGTCGTGGCCCTCGGCGTCGCCGCGCTGCTCTTCGCGGCGGTCCTGCCCGACTGGGTCGACCCGATCCTCGAGAAGGTCGTCGGAGTGACGCTCGTGCTCCTCGGTGTCTGGGTCCTCTTCTCGGTGTCGCAGTACCTGCGCGGCAAGGGCGAGCTCCGGCTCCGGAGCCGCTGGATGCTGCTGTTCGACTTCGCGCGCTACGGCTGGGGCGCGCTGCAGGCACGCGTCCACGGCCATCAGCACCGTCGGTCGCTGCACGCCACCCAATACGGCCCGAAGACGGCGTTCGGTGTCGGAGTCATCCACGGGGTCGGTGCCGAGACAGGGACCCAGGCGCTCCTCCTCGCCGGCGTCGCCGGCGCGAGCGCCGATACATCGCGCGGCGTGCTCATCCTCCTCGCGTTCACGCTCGGCCTGCTCATCTCGAACTCGCTCGTCGCCTTCGTGACGGCCACGGGCTTCATCGGCGCGCAGCGGCTGCGGACGATCTACGTCGTCTTCGGCCTCGTCGCCGGTGCGCTCAGCCTGTACGTCGGCCTGCTCTTCGTCTTCGGCCTCGGCGCCGCGCTCCCGGACCTGCAGCAGCTCCTCTTCGGCAACGGCCCCGACTAGTACCCTCGTCCGGTGCGCGCGCTGTTGGCCCTCGCCATCGTCCTCACGCTCGCGGCGTGCGGCAGTGCGTATCAGAGCCGGAGCGGAGACGTCTTCGACGCGCACGTCGTTCGCGTCATCGAGACCACGGAGCGCAGCACGCCGGATGGCCTCCGCCAGCTGACGCAGCGCGTCGAGATCGAGCTCGACGGCTCGCTCTACCGCGGCGATCGGGTCGAGGTGGGGTGGGGGGGTCGCATCCCCATCACGCGCAACGGTCTCCTCCGCAGCGGCGACCAGGTGCTCGTTTCGCAGCGACGGGCCGGCGACGGCACGCGGGAGTACGCGATCGAGGAGGTCACGCGCCTGGCCTCCCTGCTCCCGGTCGCGGGCGCCGCGCTCATCGCGCTCGTTGCGGTCGCGCGGCTGAAGGGCCTCGCCTCGATCGCCGGCCTCGCAGTGAGCGTCGCGGCCTTCCTCCTCGCCGTCGTGCCCGCGATCCAGCGTGGCGACGACCCGCTCATCGCCACGCTCGTCGGGTCGGCGCTGATCCTCGTCGCCACGGTCTATCTCGTCCACGGCCTCAATCGGAAGAGCACCGCTGCGCTCGCCGGGACCACCGTCGGGCTCGCCGTCGTCGCCGGACTCGGGTGGCTGGGGGTCCTGCTCGCGCGCGTGACCGGCCTCGGGGATGAGGAGTCGGTCTTCCTCGCCGTCGGCACCGGGTTCGCGATCGACATGCCCAAGCTCGTGCTTGCCGGGATCATCGTCGCGTCGCTGGGCGCCCTCGTCGACATGGCCATCGGCCAGGCCTCGACGACGTTCGAGCTCGCGAGCGTCGATCGCGCGCTGCGCGGTCGCGCTCTGTACGCGTCCGCGCTGAACGTCGGGCGCGATCACGTCGGCTCCCTGGTGAATACGCTCGCACTCGCCTACTTCGGCGGCGCCCTGCCGCTCGTGCTGCTTCTCTCGCTCGGCAACGCACCGCTCGTGGTCACGCTGAACGGCGAGACCATCGCGATCTCGCTGCTCGGCGTTCTCGCCGCGACCTGCGGACTCGTCGTCGCTGTCCCTGTCACCACCGCCGCTGCGGTCGCGCTCGTCCGCGCGCGCTAGGCGCTCGCCGGCGGGCGGCACCGCGCGCAGAGGCCGTAGAGGTCGAGCTGCGCGTGATCGACCTGGAAGCCGTGTCGGGCGCGTACTGACCGGAGCATCGGACGCACCACCTCTTCCGAGACGTCCTCCACGCGCTCGCAGCTCGAGCAGACGAGATGGTGGTGATGTTCGGGGACGCACGGCGCATAGACGTAGACGTGTCCGGGGCGCTCGAGCCGCGTGGCCATCCCGTC
>JBKJTV010000166.1:0-3204 GCA_046589985.1 Candidatus Limnocylindria bacterium
CGAGGAGCAGCGCGCTGTGAACGAAGGCATCCGTGAAGTGTCGCGGCGCACCGGCATCCCGCTCGTCGTCACGAACGACTCGCACTACGTACGCGCCGAGGACGCCGAGGCGCAGGACATCATGGTCTGCATCCAGCAGGGGAAGACGGTCGACCAGCCGGACCGGCTGAAGATGATCGACCATCCAGAGCTGTATCTAAAGACCGCCGAGCAGATGGCCGCGCTCTTCCCGAACGATCTCGCCGCGGTCGAGCGCACCGCCCTGATCGCGGCGGGCATCGATCTCATCCTCCCGACCGACCTGCGCCTGCCGCACTTCGAGGTGCCGGGCGGACGCACGCCCGACGAGCAGCTGCGCGCCATGGCCGAGGCGGGTGTGGCGGCGAAGTACGGCGTCGTGACGACGGAGCTGCACGAGCGCATCGAGCGCGAGCTCACGGTCATCGCGAAGACGGGCTACTCCGCCTACATCCTCATCGTCCAGGACTTCATCGCCTTCGCCCACGATCGTGGCATCCTCACCGCCGTCCGCGGCTCCGCGGGCGGCAGCCTGGTGAACTACGCGATCGGGCTCACCGATATCGACCCGATGCGTTACAAGCTCATCTTCGACCGCTTCCTCAACCTCGAGCGCTACACGCAACCGGACATCGACGTGGACTTCATGGATACGCGCCGCGATGAGGTCATCGCCTACGTCACGCAGAAGTACGGCGCCGATCGCGTGGCGCAGGTCGTGACCTTCAACACGATGCTGGCCCGCGCAGCGGTCCGGGACACCGCGCGGGTCCTCGGGATGCCCTATGCCGATGCCGATCGTGTCGCGAAGGTCATCCCGACCGGTCCCGCCGCGCCCCCGCTCGCCGAGTCCCGGCGCAACGTCAGCGAGCTGCAGGAGCTCGAGGCGGACCCGCGCGTCGAGCGGTTGCTCGACCTCGCCGAGCGCGTCGAAGGCCTGGTGCGCTCCACGGGGACGCACGCCGCCGGCGTCGTCATCACGCGCGATCCGCTCACCGATCTCGTCCCCCTCGAGCGCTCGAAGGGCTCGGACGCCATCCAGACGCAATATGAGGACAAGCAGCTCGAGAAGCTCGGGTTCCTGAAGTTCGACTTTCTCGGCCTCTCGAACCTGACGATCCTGGACAAGGCGCTCGGCCTCATTCGCGAGCAGCGCGGCGTCGAGGTGCGGCGCGAGGAGATCCCGCTCGATGACAAGAAGACGTTCGACCTCCTGTCTTCGGGTGAGACGACCGGACTGTTCCAGCTCGAGTCGGCCGGGATGCGGCGACACATCCGCGAGCTCCGGCCGGACCGCGTCGAGGACGTCATGGCGATGGTCGCGCTCTTTCGCCCCGGGCCGATGGACTACATCCCGTCCTATATCCGGCGCAAGCACGGCCGCGAGGCCGTCACCTATGCGCACCCGTCGCTCGAGCCGGTGCTGCGCGACACCTACGGCGTGATGGTCTACCAGGAGGACGTCATGGCCGTGACGCAGGCTCTCGCCGGGTTCACGCTCGGTGAGGCGGACGTTCTCTGCTACACGATCCGGAAGAAGATCCGCGAGAAGCTCGACTCGCAGAAGGATCGCTTCGTCGCGAAGGCCGGCGAGCGCGGCGTGTCGCGCGACGTCATCGACACCGTGTGGAAGGACTTCGAGCCGTTCGCCCAGTACGGCTTCAACCGCGCGCACGCGGCCATCTACGGGATGATCGCGTATCACACGGCCTATCTGAAGGCGAACTACACCGCGGAGTACATGACCGCGGTCCTGTCCAGCGACATGGGCACATCCGACCGGATCGCGATCGCCATCGCCGAGTGCCGGCGCATGGGGATCACGGTCCAGCCGCCGGATGTGAACCACTCACGGTTCGACTTCGTCGTCTCGGGCAGCGAGATCAGGTTCGGGCTCGGCGCCATCAAGAACGTCGGCGAGGGTGCGGTCGAGAACATCGTGCAGACTCGCGATGCGGAGGGACCGTTCCGCTCCCTCGACGACCTCTGCGCGCGGATCGACCTCCAGCGCAACAACAAGCGCGTCCTCGAGTCGCTCATCAAGTGCGGCGCGTGCGACGCGTTCGGTCCCCGGTCCGCGCAGCTCGAGCGCCTCGATGCGGTCCTCGCCACCGCACAGCGCGAGCAGAAGGACCGGGCGTCGGGCCAGGTGAGCCTCTTCGACCTCGCGGTGACCACGACCGCCGCCGCCGCCGCCCCTCTCACAGGCCCGGAGACCTCGCGAAAGGAGCTCCTCGCCTGGGAGAAGGAGCTGCTCGGGATCTATATCTCGGAGCATCCGCTCCAGGAAGTATCGGCGCGCCTCGGCGACGTGGTGACCGCGTACCTCGCCGAGCTGAAGGAGGTCGTCGACGATGTCGTCATCGTCGCCGGCGTCATCACGAGCGCACGGCGCCACCTGACCCAGAAGAAGGCGCTCATGATGTTCGCTCAGCTCGAGGACCTCACCGCGTCGGCCGAGGTGACGGTCTTCCCGCGGACCTATGAGGCGACGCACAAGGTCTGGGTCGCGGACGAGATCGTGCTCGTGCTTGCGCGGGTCGAGCAGCGCGATGATCAGCCGAAGCTCCTCGCCGAATACGCGGTGCCGTTCACGGACGAGGGGATCGTAGAGATCCAGCGAAGAGCGGAGGAGCTGCGTGCATCGCTTCTGAAACGCCGACGCTTCATGCCCGAGCGCGCGCCCTCGCCCCCTCCGCTGCCGGCTGGCAACGGGCACACGAATGGGAATGGGAACGGGAACGGCGCAGGCGGGGATGTCGTGATCCGATTCCGCGAGGCGCTCGACTACGAGCGCTCGAGCGAGCTGTTCCAGCGGTTGAGCGCGGCGCTCGCCAGGCACGTCGGCAACGCCTCGGTCTTCATCGAGCTCCCGCGCGCCGGTGCAGGCGCGAGCCGCATGGCGACGACCTTCCACGCCCGCCCGTCCGCCGAGCTGATCACCGAGATCACCCGCGAGGTGGGTGAGGGCGTCGTCGACATCGTCCTGCCCGTTGAGCAGCACCAGGGCCCGCGCGGATAGCGCGTGCTGCCCCGACGCAGGGAGGGAGCGCCGCATACTGGCCAGATGACCCAACGGGGCAGAGACATCGCCGACGGGGCGATCGAGCGGGTCGGCGGCGGGCTCGCGGTACTCCTGCTGGAGTCGATGCCGACCGCCATGGTCGTCGCCGCGCCGGACGGCGC
>JBKJTV010000171.1:0-4011 GCA_046589985.1 Candidatus Limnocylindria bacterium
CGGTGCGGTATCGACCGCCATGGTTCACCTCACAGCGCAGGTCTCTCTCCCGCGAGCGTAGGGAGGGATCGTGTCCGGCCTGTGAGGTGAACCATGTCGGTCGATACCGCGCCGGTCTGGGATCCCACGGCGGATGCGCTGCCGGCCACGATGCGGGCGGCGCTGTTCACCGGTGGAGGGAAGCCGCTCGAGCTCGCCACGGTCCCACGACCGGAGCCGGCGAGCGGCGAGCTGCTTGTGGAGGTGGTCGCCTGCGGCCTCTGCCACAGCGATCTCCACTACCTTGACCACGGCACACCCACGTTCAAGACCCCGCCGCTCGTCATCGGGCACGAGGTCTCAGGTACGGTCGTGCGCGTCGGTGCGGGCGTGGGGCCGGAGTGGGTCGGCGCGTCGGTCGTGCTCTCGCCGATCACCACCTGCGGCGCGTGCGTCGCCTGTCGGACCGGCCACGAGAACCAGTGCGCGACGCAGCGGATGCTCGGGAACACGGTCGACGGCGGCCTCGCCGAGTACGTGACCTGGCCTGCCCGCGACGCGTTCGCCGTCCCGCCGGAGGTCCCGCTCGAGGAGGGCTGCGTCATCTCCGACGCGCTCGCCACCGCGTTTCACGCCGTCGTCCGCCGAGGTCGGATCGCCGCGGGAGAGACCGTCGCGGTCTTCGGCTGCGGTGGCCTCGGCCTCTCGGTCGTCCAGGTGGCCGTGATGGTGGGCGCGAAGGTGATCGCCATCGACCTCGACCCCGCGAAGCTCACGCTCGCAAGCCGTCTCGGCGCGTCGTCAACGCTCGACGCGAACGATCCCGGGCTCGCGAAGAAGCTCCGCGCCCAGACCGGCGGCGGGCCAGAGGTCGCGATCGAGTGCATCGGCAACTCGTCGGTGCTGGAGCAGGCACTCTCGGTCATCCGGCCGACCGGGCGGCTCGTCATCCTCGGCTTCGCGGCCGACGGGATGAAGCTCAACGCCGCACGCGTGCAGTACCGCGAGCTCACGATCATCGGTACGCTCGGCTGCCGCAGCGTCGACTTCCCGGTCGTGCTCGACCTCGTCAAGGCCGGCCGCCTCGACGTGCGGCCGCTCGTCACGCACCGTCACTCGCTCGAGAACATCAACGCCGGGTACGACCTGCTGCGCCGAGGCGAGGGCGTGCGACACATCGTGGTGTTCGACCGGCACGCTCGCTGAGGCCGAACGACAAGGGACCTGCCGCAGTCGCGCGTCAGCGCCTCGATCCTCGCTGCGCGAGGAGCGCGGCCTCCACGCGGTTCCGCACGTGGAGCTTGATGAAGACGTTCGTCACGTAGTACTTCACGGTCTTCTCCGATAGATGCAGCCGTACGGCGATCTCCCGGTTCGTCTCGCCACTCGCCAGCCCTTCGAGGACCTCGCGCTCGCGCTCGCTCAGCGCATCGAGCGGGCCGCGCTCTCCCAACCGATCGAGCTCGCGCAGGAGTCGTGCGGCGAGGCCCGGGCTCACGTAGCTCTCGCCCGCGGCCACGGCGTGCAGGGCCCGCCGGAGCTCGTCCGCGGCGATGCCTTTGAGGATGTAGGCGGAGGCGCCCTCGCGCATCGCGCGCGCGAGCGCGTCCTCGTCCTCGTTCACGGTGAGGATGACGATGCGCGACGTCGGGCAGTCCTGGTGGATCTCGGCGACGACCTCGAGACCGCTGCGGTCGGGGAGGCCGAGGTCGAGCAGGACGATGTCCGGGACGAGGAGCCGAGCGAGGCGCACGGCGTCGCGCGCCGTCGCGCATTCTGCCTCCACCAGCAGGTCCTCCGACGATGCGAGCGCGTCGATGACGCCGCGCCGGAAGAGCTCGTGGTCATCGGCGACGAGGACGCGCAGCCGATCGGTCATCGGACGATGGGGATCTCGCACCGGACCACCGTCCCCCGGCCGCTCGCCGCGATCACCTCGAAGCGGCCGCCGAGCAGCTCGATGCGCTCACGCATGCTGCGCAGGCCCAAGCCCTCTCCGTGATCGCGAGGAAGGCCCGGCCCGTCGTCGGCGCACTCCAGCACGAGGGAACCGTTCGCAGCCGACGCCCGCACGCTCACGGTGGCGCCCGGCGCGTGCCGGATGGCGTTCGAGAGCGCCTCCTGGAGCACGCGGTAGAGGGAGATCTTCAGCGTTGGGCCGCCGCCGACAGGGAGCGGATCGATGTCGCGCCGTATCCGCGTGCCGGTCTTGCGCTCGCACTCGGCGCAGGCGTGCTCGAGCACGGCGTCGAGCGGGAGCGGCGCGAGGTCGGGCAGCGCCAGTCCCCGGGCGAGCGCGCGCACCTCCGCGAGGGCGCTCTCGATCCCGGCTCGCGCGAACGCGCTGGGTGAGCCGGCGGGACCGCGCTCCAGTGAGAGGAGCGCGGCGGCGAGGTCCTGGGCCAGCCCGTCGTGGAGCTCGCGCGCGAGGCGCTGGAGGATGGCCTCGTCGGTCTCGACCCGGGCCGCGCTGAGCTCGCGCAGCCGAGCCGTCGCGGCGGAGAGCTGCGCGACCGTCGCCTCGAGCGCGCGGCGCTGCCGCTCGATGGTGTCGCTCCCGGCGCGCACGATACCCGCGAGGAGCGCGTACATGGCGAGCGTCGCCGTGCCAATGACCGCCCACGTCGCGAGACGCGCGCGCTCGAGCTCCGCCTCGAGCAGGTCGGGTCGCTGGTAGAACTCCGCGACGGCGATGATCCGCTCGGTCGACGCCTCGCGCAGCGGGATGTACGTCTCGACGAGCTCGTCGGCGAGCGCGCGCTCGTACGCGTTCTCCTCGCCGCGCAGGTCGGTCCTGGCGGAGACCACCTCACCGGTGAGAGCTCGCGCGAGCCCGGTCGATAAGGGACGCGTGCCGATGAGGTGCGGGTCGGTGGCGTAGGCGATCGTGCCGTCGGGGCTCCAGACCTTGATGGAGACGACGCGCCGGGCGATGCCGGCGCGGTCGAGCGCATCGGCGAGAGCCCGCCGCTGTGGCTCGCCGAGGGCGGTCGCGGCCGCGAGGGACTGCACGTGCGGCCCGACGAGCGCCTCGACGTACAGGGCGGAGTCCGCGGCGACGCGCCGGATGACGCTCGTCTCGATCTCGCGCGTCACCCAGGCGCCGAGGCCGGCGGCGCCGACGAACAGGATGGCCCCGCTCGCGAGCGCGAAACGCCCCGCCAGCGAGAGACGGTCCCAGCGGCGGCGAAGGGACACCACGTCCCCTCATAGGACCCCTCTGGGCCACACGAGGGGAGGGCCGAGCGGCCCGTTCGTAACCGCATTCGGCCCCGGTCGATGGTCGCAGGGGGATCCCGACCGACGGCGGTGATCCTCGGGTCAGACCGAGGTCAGGCTGAGGGCGCGGTCGGTCGGACCGCGGAATGGAGTTCGGAGATGCGAAGCATGCGTGCGTTCGTCGTCGCGACCGTCGCGGCCGGGCTGCTCGTCGCGTCGTGCGCCGGAGCCAGCCAGGCGCCGGCGGCCGCGAAGCGCGTCCTCTACATGAGCGCGGTCGAGTACAAGGGCAGCACCGAGGTCGCCAAGGAGGCGTTCCCCGCGGCCAAGGTCCCGGATGGTGGCGGCTATCTCCTCAAGGAGCCCAAGGACGGCAAGTGGGAGACGTCCACCTATCGGTGGGAGCCCGGCCAGCTCACCGTTTATCAGGGGGACGAGGTCGAGCTCCAGATCTGGGGCGTGAATGGCGCCGATCACCCGGGTCGGATCGAAGGCTACGAGAAGACCTTCAACGTGAAGCGCGGGCAGCTCACGACGATCAGCTTCAGGGCCGACAAGGCCGGCCTCTTTCGCATCCTGTGCAACCTCCATAACCCGTCGATGACAGGGACCCTCGTCGTCCTGCCGCGCTGACGCGAGTGGGCGCGGGCGTCGCTCGCGCCCACTCCCTTCGTGCGCTGCCCCGTCGCCGTGGTCATGGCTGACGTCCCGCGAGGCGCGCGAGGTGGCGGGCGATCCGCTCGGCGGCGGCGATGCCCTCGATCCGCTCCAGGAAGACGCGGTGCTCGCTGACGGACCGGTCGCCTACGGCAC
>JBKJTV010000256.1:0-5240 GCA_046589985.1 Candidatus Limnocylindria bacterium
TCGGCCTCGCTCCAGCCAATGGAGATCACTGGCAAGTTCGCGCTCGAGCCGGCCCACGGCCCGTGGGACACGAAGGTGACCGCAGCCGCGTCCGGGCTCCGCGCGCAGACGAAGTACGACCTCGTCTGGACCACCGGCAAGGTGCAATGGAAGCTGTCCGACGACAAGAGCAAGTACGTCGGCCGCGAAGCCAAGTACATCCAGCAGGTCCTGCAGAGCGTCACGACCGACGCGACGGGAATGTTCAAAGCGACGTTCGCCGTGCCGCAGGGCTTCGGCTACGCGCACGACGTGACGATCGTCGACGCCGACAAGGTGATCCGTAATAAGTCGCTGTTCGACGTCGACATGGAGACGCGCATCAGCCCGACGAGCGGACCGGTGGGGACCCCGATCACCATCGAGGTGCGCGGGATCGGCTATCAGTCTTACCAGAACAGCTTCCAGCTGGCCTACGACAACGCGTACACCGGCTGGGTCTCCTCGCTCACGACCGACGGCTACGCGAAGTTCGTCATCCCGGCGACCGGACAGCCGGGCACCCACTACATCACTCTCGGCCACAGCGAGTTCGGCGCGCCCTACCTGAACCCGAACCAGCAACCCGTCGTCGCGTCGCGGCCGTTCCCGCACCTCCCCTTCACCGTTACCGACGGGCCCGCCGTCATGCCGACGGCAGCAGCACAGCAGGGCTTCGCGACCATCGCGGCGAAGCCAGTGGACAAGGGCATCTGGACCTCGCCCGGCGGGGCGACGGTCGGCACGCCGGCGACGCTGTCGGCGAAGGCGCTGCCTGCGAGCAGCGACGTCGAGATCCTGTGGACCACCATGGTCGGGAACCGGTCCGTCACCGGGTTCGAGGAGCGGACGAAGACGCTCGGCAAGGCGCGCACGGATGCGAGCGGCGCGTTCACGTGGCCGTTCGCGGTGCCGGACGACCTCGGCGGGAACCACGTGATCAGCGCGAAGATCGGCGACGCCGTCGTCGCGAAGACGACTCTCAACATCCTCGCGAACGCCTTCCCCCTGACCGTCGATCGCGGCCCGTCCGGCACGAAGACGACCGTGCACCTCAAGGGCGTGGGCTGGACGGAGACCGAGCAGATCTACCACCTCGTGTATGACAACGCCTTCGCGGGCTACGCCTGCGCGTTCCAGAGCGCCGGCGACCTCACGATCTTCCTCACCGTGTCCGGAGTCCCGGGATGGCACTACATCGACATGTACCCGGGGATCTACCAGGGCGAGGAGAAGCGGCCCGCGAACTACAAGATGCCGCAGCTCACCGCGCTCGACGACCACCCGGGCGAGCCGATGCCGATCTTCCGGTTCGCCTTCCTGATCACGGCGCCCTAGCCAAGCGACGTCGCCCCGCGGTGCGGCACGGGTCTGCCGTCCCGCCGCGGGGTGTTCCGTTCGGCACTGGCGGTCACGACCTGACGATGAGGGGCCGCGCCCCGCAAGAGTCGGGTCGGTAGACCCTTGCGATGACGCCCTCCGCGTCTATTCGCGCCCTCAGTAACGGTCCAAGGTCCCCGAATACAGGGGTGACCTGCCGGGTTCGCGATCGTCGCTGAAGAACGACGACCAGGAAGGAAGCGAGATGGAGATCCTGTTCGCCACCGATGGCTCCGAGGGCTCGACGCACGCGCTCAACGTCCTCTGCGACCTGCCGCTTGGGAGCAGCGACCACGTCACCGTGCTGAGCGTGCCCGTCCATCAGTCCCTCGGGCTGACGCTGGACGGGAACTCGGGCGTGCTCGTGGCCGAGCTCGTCGAATCGGAGGAGCAGCGAGCGAAGGAGGTCGCGCGCGACAGCGCGCACCGCCTCACCGCGCTCGGCATTTCCGCCGACGCCCGCACTGCGGACGAAGGCACCGTGCCGATGACGCTGATGTCATACCTGCGACGGCACGCGACCGATCTCGTCGTCATCGGCTCCCGCGGGCTCGGCAGCGTCAAGGGCACGCTCCTGGGCAGCACCGCTCGCGCGCTCGCACGGCACTCGCCCGTACCCGTCTTCGTCGTGCGCGGACGCCGCGAGGCGCCGCGGCGGATCCTCGCGGCGGTGGACGGCTCCGCGGACTCGGATGCGGCGATCCAGCTCCTCACCCGGCTCCCCCTCCCACCGGACGCGGAGATCACGTGCCTGCACGTGACACCCGATCCTGCCCTGCGCCGCACCCTCATCG
Source organism: Candidatus Limnocylindria bacterium (assembly GCA_046589985.1). Lineage (GTDB taxonomy): Bacteria > Chloroflexota > Limnocylindria > P2-11E > P2-11E > JACDAF01. The sequence goes on from JBKJTV010000256.1 coordinate 2,193, forward strand.
ACGGGGTCAACGAGTCGATCGAGCGTGCACAGACGAACACTGCGAACAAGGTGCTCGAAGATGCCGCGCGGATGCTCGGCGCCGGGCGCAGGGTCGGCGCGATCGTGGCCGAGCGCGGACACGTCGCCGAGCAGGTCCTCGCCCGCGCCGACGCGATGGGGGCCGACCTCATCGTCCTTGGCTCGCGCGGGCAGACCCTGGGACACGGATTCCTGCAGGGCAGCGTCGCCGATCGGGTCCTCAGCGAAGCGCACTGCGCCGTCCTCGTCGCGAAGCCCGCGTCGACGGTCGCCGAGATGGAGCAGCAGCGGGCGACCGCGCACCCACTCAGCCTCTAACGACAGAAGGAGTACGGACATGACCACGCTACTTGAGGTGACACGCAAGACCGACAAGCAGATCCAGCTCGACGTGCTGGCGGAGATCGATCGCGACTGGCGGTTCAAGCAGGCCGAGCTCGGGGTCGAGGTGGATGACGGGATCGTCACCCTGCTCGGCACCGTGTCGAGCTACGTGAAGCTCACGGACGCGGCGCTGATCGCGGCCGGGATCCCGGACGTGCGCGCGGTCGCGAACAAGCTCTCCGTCCAGGTGTCGCCCGAGCTCGCGCTCGACGACACCGGCATCGCAAAGCGCGTCCGGAGCGCCCTCGAGTGGGCGACGGACGTGCCTGAGACCAGGATCGAGACCGTCGTCCGGAACGGCGTTGTCACCCTCACGGGGTCGGTGGACCACTGGCACCAGCGCCGGGCGGCCGTAGACGCGATCGGCCAGATCGCCGGCATGCGGTTCGTGAACGATCACATCGTGGTGAAGCCGGAGCCCAGGTCCGATCAGGCGATCTTCGAGGACATCCGCACCGCGCTCGCGCGGCGGCTCCCCTGGGCGTCGAAGTTGATCGACCTCACCGTGACGAACGGGGTCGTCACGCTCATGGGCACGGTCGCGCGATCCATCGACCGCGACGAGGCGCAGCTCGCTGCCTGGATCGCCCGCGGCGTCTCGGACGTGACCAACCGCATCGTCGTGAAGTAGACCCTTCTTTCCTTCCTCATCACGCGGAAAGGCCGGACGCCGGGCGTCCGGCCTTTCGCCCATCCTCCGTTCGGCGCCGCGACAGGGCCTTTTGGCCCACGACCCGCTCGCCTGCACGGCGTAACGTGCGAAGCATGGATGGCAGGCCGATGCGCGTCCTCATCGCGAGCGACGGCTCGCCGTCCGCGGAGCGCGCGATCGAGCTCGTCGGGTGCGTGGCCTGGCCCACTGGGACCAAGTTCCGGCTCGTCACCGTCACCCCTGCAGTGCCGGCGCTCGTGGCAAGCATGCTCATTCCCGAGATGCCGCAGACCCCGACGGAAGTCGAACGGCAGCACCGCTGGCTGAGTGGCCACGACGTCGAGGTGACCGTCCGCGAGGGGCGGGCTGCCTCACGCATCGTCGACGAAGCCGCGGACTGGCGCGCGGATCTCATCATCCTCGGGAGTCATGGCTACGGGCCGCTGCGCTCGGCGCTCCTCGGATCGGTCGCCGCGGAGGTCGTCGATCACGCCGCGTGCGCCGTGCTCGTCGCTCGCAGAGGCCGCGCGGACCACGTGCTCCTGGCCGAGGACGGATCCGAGACCGCCGCGGCGGCAGCGGCGTTCCTCGCGCGCATCCCCTCGCTCGGCGGCCGCGAGCTGAGGGTCCTGAGCGTCGCGCACGTCCAGGCTCCGTTCGACAGCGGCATCGTGCCGCAGCTGCGGGATGTCGCGCGCCGTGAGCACGCCGAGACGGTGGCTGCCGCGCGCGAGCAGCACGAGCAGCTGGCCGCAACGCGCGCAAGCTCGTTCGCCCGGGCGAACGGCACGGTCGCGCACGACGTGCGCGTCGGCGACCCGGCAACGCAGATCCTCGATGAGGCTGTCGAGCACAGCACCGAGCTGGTCGTCCTTGGCAGCCACGGCCGAACGGGCCTCGGGCGCCTCCTGCTCGGCAGCGTGGCGCGGAAGGTCCTCCTCCACGCGCGCTGCTCCGTGCTCATCGTCCGCGATCGCGCCGCGTAAGAAGGGAGCAGGGCGCGGCGTTGGCCAGCTGGCGGCGGCACCTCCAGCCCTTCGAGGGGCTCGCATCCCTCGCACGGCCTGCCCTCACGTGAGCGTCGGGAGCGTTGGCGCGCGAGACGCCACCATCACGGCCCGCGAGGACCTCACGCCCTCGCTCGCCTTCTTCCGGGTGCGGACCGACGACGCGGCTCCGGCCTTCGTGCCGGGGCAGTACGTGACGCTGGGGATGGCGACGGGGACCGGCCTCATCCAGCGTGCGTACTCCATCACGAGCAGCGCGCGGCGCGTCGCTGACGGGTACGAGCTGTACGTGCGGCTCGTTCCTGATGGCGCGCTCACGCCGCTCCTGTTCGCGTGCCGTCCGGGGCAGCGGGTGTCGCTCCGCGGGCCCAAGGGCCGTTTCGTCCTCGGGCCCGACGACGACCGCGTTCACCTGTTCATCGCCACGGGCTGCGGGATCGCGCCGTTCGTGTCGATGCTCCGAACGCTGCACGACGACGGCTCGCCGCGACGCGTCGTGGTGCTTCACGGCGTGAGCCACGCGAACGAGCTGGGCTACCGCGATCTCCTTGAGGAGCTCGCGCGCGACGAACGCTGGCAGCTCACGTACATCCCGACGATCTCCCGTCCCCAGGATCCGGCCAACGCGGGATGGTCGGGATGGACCGGCCGCGTCGAAGCCAACGTCGATGCTGTCTGCGATCGCCTCCGCCTCACGCCGAGCGCCACGGAGGCGTACCTGTGCGGGAATCCTGAGATGATCACGGCGGCCGAGGGGATCCTGCGCGGGCGAGGACTCTCCGCCGGTCAGATCCGTCACGAGCGGTACTGGCCTGGCACGGTGGGACCACGGGACCGGTGAACCTCGCCGAGGTGGCCCCGCGTCGGACCTGAGCGCGGTGCGAGGTCGAAGCGAGCCCGCCTCAGTCCGTTGCGGGTACCTCGTGCGCGTCGCCGTGCTCACGGCACCGACCGCAGTGGCCGCCGGTGTGGGCATGACCGCGCT
>JBKJTV010000013.1:0-9127 GCA_046589985.1 Candidatus Limnocylindria bacterium
CTCGGCAGCAACTGGTGCCGAGCGCCGCCTTCGTCTGCGGGAACGAGCGGGTGACCCGGACGAACGGCTCCTCCGCGTACTCACGCGCGTAGGCCTCCGCGACCTGGGCCGCGGTGACGCCGTCCCGGAGCGGCGCATAGCACGTCGCGAGCAGGCCACGCGTCATCGGGATGAGATGCGGCGTGAACGTGAGCCGCGGGGAGGAGAGGCCGAACGTGGTGAGGCCCTGTGCGATCTCGGGCGTGTGACGGTGCCGCGGCACGCCGTACGCGCGCAGGTTGCTGTCGATCGTGCCATAGAGGTACGCCTCGTCCACGTTGTGCCCCGCTCCGGAGACGCCTGACTTCGCGTCGACGATGACGTCATCGACGATGAGGCCTGCACGGACCGCCGGGGCGAGGGCGAGCAGCGATGCGGTCGGGTAGCAGCCGGGATTGGAGACCAGGCGCGCGCCGCTCAGCTTCGCCCGCGCGAACTCGGTCAGCCCATAGACCGCCTCGCCCAGGAGCTCCGGCGCCGGATGCGTGTAGCCGTACCACCGCGGGTAGCCCGACGGATCGCTCAGACGGAAGTCGCTGCCGACATCGATGAGCGCACGGCCTTCCGCAAGCCAGGCCGATGCGAGCTTCGCCGCCTCCCCGGCCGGGAGCGCGGTGATGACGACTTCCGCGTTCCCGACGTCCGAGCCCACGACGAGCGAGGCCGGAGCACCGTGCAGATGCGGCTGGACGTCGCGCAGTGGCTCGCCCTGATGGGACCGCGCAACGGCCGCCACGAGCTCGACCTCGGGGTGGCGCAGGAGGATCCGGGCGAGCTCTCCGCCCGCGTAGCCGGTGACCCCGACGATGGCGACGCGTGTCGTCATGCGTGGATTATCCAGCCGCTTGGATGATTATGCAAGAGCGGCGGCGCAAGCGACAAGCCTAGGAGGGGAGCGCCTTCTTCATCCGGATGTTCGGCGGCTCCGGGTCGTACCCGAGCTTCCGGTTGACGGTGAGCATCGGCACGTTGTCCTTGTCGTTCGTCGTGCCGAAGAGCTCGACGCCGCGCTTCTTCAGGACGTCGATCGCGCGCAGCTTCATCGCGAGGGCGAGGCCGCTCCCGCGGGCTGAAGCGAGCACACCGGTCATGAAGGTGTAGCCGATGCCCGAGCCGTTCACATCCGCGAGCGTGAGGCCGACGAGCTCGTCGCCCCGCAGCGCAAAGGTCGTCGCGCGCGGCTCGAATGTCGGGCTGTCGAAGGCGAAGCGCATGAGGTCCTCGAAGGAGGGCGCAGCCGGGATCTCGGGGGTCGGCACGTCGCGCCAGGTCGCGGAGTGAAGGTCGTGGATCCGGTGGCGCAACGCATCGGTGTCGGGAGTCGAGGCAGCGAGCTGCTCGTAGCTGACGAGCCGGAAGCCTCTGCGCGCCGCGATGGCGTCGGGCGGCTCGAAGCGCGTACCGTCGAACTTCGTCAGGTCGAGATACGAGGTCTGGCGCCGGTGGAACTCCTGGTACCCGCGACGCCCGGCGAAGGCGATGCCGTCCTGCTCGTCGCCGCGCAGACCCGCGGTGATGGACGGGGCGCCATTCCCGCGCGCGAACGACTCGAGCGCGTCGGCGACCGCTGTGCCGATGCCCTTGCGCTTCCAGGCGTCGTCGAGCCGCAGCCAGATGTCCCACGAGCCATCCGGTGGGCGCCACTTCCCGCCGTCGCCGGCTCCCGCGACCCCCACGAGCGCGCCGCCGGACTCAAGGACGAGACGCACTCGCACCTCGTTCGGGTCGGCCATCGTCTCCCAGCGCTCGACGTCCTGGAGCGTTTGGCGCTGCGCGGGACGCCCGTAGCGGTTCTGGAGCTCGACGATGTGAGGCAGGTCAGCGGGCCGCCGCTCGCGAAGCGTCACGCCAAGCGGAAGCTTCAGAGAGGCCTGCTGGACGACATCGGGCGTTGAGGCGGGCACGGGCCCGGAGACTAGCATCGGCGGAGTTGACCAAAGCCTCCCCTCAGGAATTCGAGCGGCACATGCGACAGGCGCTCCGGCTCGCTGCGAAGGGCGCCGGACGCACGAGCCCGAATCCGATGGTCGGCGCGGTCGTGGTGCAGGGCGACGACGTCGTTGGCCAGGGGTGGCATCACGCGGCGGGCGAGCCGCACGCCGAGGTCCTGGCGCTCCGCGCGGCCGGACTGCGGGCGCGCGGGGCGACGCTCGTCGTCACGCTCGAGCCGTGCTCGCACCATGGCCGGACGCCGCCGTGCACCGACGCAGTGCGCGAGGCGGGGATCGCCCGGGTGGTCGCGGCCATGCGCGATCCCTTCCCGAAGGTCGACGGGCGCGGGTTCCGTTCGCTGCGGGCAGCGGGCGTCGCGGTCGAGCACGGGCTCCTCGAGGCGGAGGCGCTGCGCCTGAACGAGGGGTTCGTGACGCGCCTGCAGAAGGGACGGCCGTTCGTGCTCCTGAAGCTCGCGCTCACGGTCGACGGACGTACCGCGGTGCCCGGGCGACGATACCTCTCCGGGAAGCGCGCGCAGAAGGAGGTCCATCGCCTGCGCGACCGGATGGACGCCGTCCTCGTCGGCGTCGGTACGGTGCTCGCCGACGATCCGCAGCTCACCGTGCGTCAGGTCCGCGGTCGCGATCCGCTGCGCGTCGTCGTCGACACCGAGGCGCGTACGCCGCCTACAGCTCGCATCATCCAGGCGGGCGACCCTCAACGGACAATGCTCCTTGTCGCGCGCGACGCCGATGCGCGGCGGGTGAACCGGCTGCGGCAGGCCGGCGTCCTCGTCGTGTCCATCCCCCGGGCCGAGGGCGGTCTCGATCTCGAGCGCGCGCTGCGCTGGCTCGGCGAGCAGGGCGTCAACACCGTCCTATCGGAGGCCGGGCCGCGCGTCGCCGCGGCACTCCTGCGCGGCGGCCTCGCGGACCGTGCGATGTTCATCGTCTCGCCGCTCATCGGGGGCGACGGGCCACGACTCGACGGCATCCCGGAGCCGCGCGCTCTGCGCGACGCGGTCACGCGCCGGCTCGGCGAGGACGTCGCGTTCGAGGGCTATCTTCACTAGATGTTCACCGGGATCGTCGAGGAGCTGGGGACGCTACGTCACGTCGCAGAGACGCCGTCGGGTCTACGCGTGGAGATCGCCTGCGAGCGTGTGCTCGAGCGCCTCGCGGTCGACGACAGCGTGAACGTCTCCGGTGCCTGTCTCACCGTCGTCGCGCGCGACGACCACTCGTTCAGCTGCGACGTCGTCCCGGAGACCCTCGCGCGCACGACCCTCGGCCGCATCGTTCGCGGCTCGCACGTGAACCTCGAGCGGGCGGCGACGCCGCTGACCGCCCTCGGTGGCCACCTCGTGCAGGGGCACATCGACTCGACGACCACGCTCGACAAGCGCACTCCACAGGGCGATGGCGCACGGTTGCGCTTCGCGCTGCCGAAGGGCCTCAAGCGCTACGTCGTCGAAAAGGGCTTCATCACGCTTGACGGCGTCAGCCTCACCGTCGCGGCGGTCTCGGCGAAGGCCTTCGAGGTCGCGATCGTGCCCCACACGGCGCAGCGAACGACGCTCGCTTCGCTCCGCGAGGGCAGTGCGGTGAACGTCGAGGTGGATATCATCGCTAAGTACGTCGAGCGCCTGCTCGGCGCGAGGTGAGCACCATCCCCGAGCCGAACCCGATCCCAAAGCTGAAGCCGAAAAAGGTGCGCGACCTGAAGGTCGTGTCCCCCGCCCCGCCCTTCAGCAGCGTCGAGGATGCCATCGCCGAGATCCGGCGAGGACGGATGGTCGTCGTCCTCGACGACGAGGACCGCGAGAATGAGGGCGACCTCGTGATGGCGGCGGAGGACTGCGGACCGGACGACGTCGGGTTCATCCGCAAGTACGCGAGCGGCGTGGTCTGCGTCCCGATGACACCCGAGCGGTTGGAACAGCTCGACCTGCCCCAGATGGTCACGCGGAACGAGGCACGGCTCGGCACGGCGTTCACGGTGAGTGTCGACGCGCGCGAGGGGATCACGACCGGCATCAGTGCGGCGGACCGCGCGCTGACCATCCGGCTTCTCGCCGACCCGGCGACGGTCGTCACGGACCTGGTGAAGCCTGGACACGTCTTCCCGTTGCGTGCCCGCGAAGGCGGCGTGCTTGTCCGCGCCGGCCAGACCGAGGCCGCCGTGGATCTCTGCCGCGCCGCTGGAAAGCAGCCCGTCGGCGTCATCTGCGAGATCACCAACCCGGACGGCTCGATGTCACGGCTGCCGGAGCTTCGTCGATTCGCCAAGCGGCACGGGCTGCTGATGATCACGGTGAAAGACCTCATCGCGTACCGCATGGCACGCGAGCGCCTGGTCGAGCGGATCGCAAGCGCCCGGCTGCCGACCGAATTCGGTGAGTTCACGGTCCACGGGTACCGCGCCCGGCTCGATCAGACCGAAGCGGAGCACGCAGCCCTCACGATGGGCGACCTGACGACGCGCGAGCCCGTCCTCGTGCGCGTCCACTCCGAGTGCCTGACCGGCGATGTGTTCGGCTCCAGGCGCTGCGACTGCGGCGAACAGATGGCGGCTGCGCTCGAGCGGATCGCGGCCGAAGGGCGCGGCGTCCTCCTCTATCTCCGGCAGGAGGGCCGCGGCATCGGGCTGATGAACAAGCTCCGTGCCTACGAGCTCCAGGACCGCGGCCTCGACACGGTCGAGGCCAATGAGCGCCTTGGCTTCAAGGCCGACCAGCGGGAGTACGGTGTCGGGGTGCAGATCCTCACGGACCTCGGCGTTCAGCGCGTCCGGCTCCTCACCAATAACCCGCACAAGCTCGTGTCGCTCTACGGGCTCGAGGTCGTCGAGCGTGTCGCGCTCGAGACGGCGCCACGTGCGACGAATGCGGCATATCTCGACACGAAGCGGCGCAAGATGGGCCACCTGCTTTCCTTTGAAGGGGGCACGGGCGGGGCCGGCAAAGCCCGGCTCGGCCGAACGGCCACGCCCGCCCGAACGAAGGACGCTTGAAGGCTCGAGGGGCGAAACCTGCCGCGGTCCCGAAGGCGAACGTCGCGCTCGTCGTCGCGCGGTGGAACCGTGAGATCACCGATCCCCTTGCCGCGGGCGCGGAGCGGACCGCGCATGACGCCGGCATGACCGTCGAGCGCTTCGGGGTCGCGGGCGCGTTCGAGCTCCCGGCGGCGGTCGCCATCCTCGCTGCGACGGGCCGCTTCGACGCGATCGTCCCGATCGGCTGCCTCATCCGGGGCGAGACCCCGCATTTCGACGTGCTCTCCCGCGCGGTCGCGACCGGTCTGATGGAGCTCTCGCTCACCTACCCGTGCGCGATCCCGTTCGGCATCCTCACCTGCGACACCTTCGAGCAGGCGCGTCAGCGGGCGGGCGGCAGCGAGGGCAACAAAGGCGAGGAGGCGATGGAGGCCGCGTTCGACCTCCTGGCACTACGTCACGCGGCGGCGACCCCCGCGCCGAGCGCGCGCAAGGCCAGGACGGCGCCCGCGGGCTCGACGCGCGCGAAGCGGAGGCGCTCACCCGGCAAGGCCTGAGCGACGATCCCCCGCGAAGCGGACGCGATCACGGCGATGACGGGATAGCCGCCGGTCGTCTGCGCGTCCGGCCCGAGCACGATCGGTGACCCCCCACGCGGTACCTGGACCGCACCGGGCATCACGCCGCAGGTGAGGAGCTCGCTCCCCCGCCAGAACAGCTCCGGCCCGCTGAGGCGGACTCCCATGCGGTCGCTCTCCGCGACCACCGTGAACTCCTCGCCGAAGAACGCACGCTCCGCTCCGTCGACGAAGCCGCCGAGGTGGGGGCCCGCGATCGCCGCTATCGGTGCGTCGTACGCGGGTGGGCGCAGCCGCTCGCCGGCACGGTCGAGAGCCCGCACCTCGCCGAGCGGCAGCTCATCACCGGCCTCGAGCGCACGCGGAAGCGGTCCGACTCGCGCGGGGAGATAGGTCGAGCGGGAGCCAAGGATCGGCTCGAGCGCGATCCCGCCGGCGACGGCGACGTACGCGTAGCGCGCGTTGCCGATGACCGTCACGGTCTCGCCGCCACGCACGACGAACGCAAGCCAGCCCGGGAGCCGCGATGCCCCGCGCACCGATACGTCGCGACCGGTGACCGCGACGAGCCGGCGGTCGTCGCAGCGGAAGGTGAACGGGAGGCCGACGATCTCGATCGCCGCGCCGCTCCGGTCGCCGACGAGCGTGCGCGCCGACTGGAAGGCGATCGGATCGGCCGGACCGGCGCCGGGCAGGCCAAAGCGCGCTCCCGTGTCGCGCGGATCGTCCTGCACGGTCGAGCGCAGACCCGCTTCGACGATATGGAGCACGCGACTCAGCCTATGTGCATCACCGCTCCGCTGATGCGCTGGCCGCCGAGAGACCGATCCGATCCGCGAGCCGCTCACCGAAGCCGGCGTCGCACTGCGTGAAGTGCCAGACCATCTTCTCCTGGATGGGGCGCTCGCACTGGCGAAGCAGGTCACCCAGGTTCAGGACCAGATCATCCCGCTCCGCGGCGGGCATCGTGCGGTAGCGCTCGCCCGCCTGCTGATAGTCGTTCGTCCGCGCGAGCTTCTTGCGCTGCAGCCGGCCCTCGACGAGCGGCTCGTGCGGAGCGCCGGCCGGCTCCGCCTCACGCAGCCCGCCGGTCGTGTTCGGCTCGTAGTTGATGTGGGGATCCTGCCCGGCCGCGAGATCGATGCGAGAGGCCATCTGACCGTCCCGCTGGTTCGTCGCGACCGGAACCTTCGGCTGGTTCACCGGCAGCTGGAGATAGTTCGGCCCCACGCGGTAGCGCTGCGTATCGGAGTACGAGAATGTCCGCCCCTGGAGCATCTTGTCATCTGAGAAGTCCAGGCCGTCGACGAGCACGCCCGTGCCGAAGGCGGCCTGCTCGGTCTCGGCGAAGAAGTTCTCCGGCACGCGATCGAGGACCATGCGCCCGACCGGGCGAAGCGGGAAGCGGTCCTCCGGCCAGATCTTCGTGTCGTCGAGCGGATCGAACTCGAGCTCGGGATGCTCGCCGTCGGACATGATCTGGACGCAGAGCTCCCACTCCGGGAGGTCACCGCGCTCGATCGCCCCGTAGAGATCCCGCGTCGCGCTGCCGAGGTCGGTCGCCTGGATGGCGTCCGCCTCAGCCTGGGTCAGCGACCGGATGCCCTGCTTCGTCTTCCAGTGGTACTTCACCAGCACCGCCACCCCGGCGGAGCTCACCATCTTGTAGGTGTTCACGCCGAAGCCATCCTGGTGCCGGTGATCCGCCGGGATGCCCCGCGGGCTGAACAGCCAGGTGAGCATGTGCATCGACTCGGGCGTGTTGCTCATGAAGTCGAAGATGCGATTCGGCTCCTGCCGGAACGTCACCGGGTCCGGCTTCAGCGAATGGATGACATCCGGGAACTTGATCGCGTCACGGATGAAAAAGACCGGCAGATTGTTCCCGACGAGGTCCCAGTTCCCGGTCTCCGTGTAGAACTTCACCGCGAAGCCGCGCGGATCACGCGCCACCTCGGAGGAGTCGCGTCCTCCGATGACGGTCGAGAACCGGATGAAGACCGGCGTTCGCTTGCCCCTCTTCTGGAACAGGGCGGCCCGGGTGTAGGTGCTGGCCGGCTCGTCGCCGATCGTGCCGTACGCCTCGAAGTAGCCGTGCGCTCCGGTGCCGCGCGCGTGTACGACGCGCTCGGGGATCCGCTCACGATCGAAGTGGGAGATCTTCTCCATGAAGTGGTAGTTCTCGAGCGTCGTCGGGCCGCGGTCGCCGACCGTGCGAAGATTCTGATTGTCCGCGATCGGGTGACCCTGCCGATCGGTCAGTGTGCGTTCGTGCTTCTCGCCCACGCGTAACCTCCCGCCGGGACGACCTCAACCGTGAGATCGTGCCGTTTGCGACCTGTCGAGCATACCGCCGGACCGCACAGCGGCGGGCCTAGCGTGGAACGAAGCGGACGCGATCTCCGGCACGGATGTGCGCGGGCGGCTGGGCGCCGGGATCGAAGAGAGGGACGTCCGTTCGACCCACGAGGCGCCAGCCGCCGGGGGAATCGAAGGGATAGACCGCCGTCTGCCCCTCTGCGATCGCGACCGAGCCGGCCGGAACACGTACCCGCGGGGAAGCCAGGCGAGGGGCGACGATCCGCGGGTCAAGGGTCCCGCAATACGCGAAGCCGGGCATGAAGCCGAGGAAGAACGCGGTGTACTCGCGGGCTGAATGCCTGTCGATGAGCTCGCTACACGAGATGCCGGAGAGCGACGCGACCTCGTCGAGATCGGGGCCGTCGTAGGTCGTCGGTATCTCGATGAGGCGTCCGGAGGCGACCGCCGGTGCCTCAGGGATCGCAGCTGCGAGCGAGCGGACGCGGACGAGCGCCTCGTCAGGTGAGAGCGTGAGCGGATCGAACCGTGCGAGCACGCTCGCGTACGCCGGCACCGCTGCGCCGAGACCGGCGCCCTCCCAGGCGTCCGCGATCGCACGAGCCTGCTGGCAGACGCGTTCGTCTACACGCTGCTCGAGCTCGATGAGGACCGCCCCGTCGCCGAACGGGCTCGCCCTCACGGCGTGCGGACCGCGATCCCGTCCGCGACGAGCGCGGCACGCACGGCCCGAAGGATGGCGGCCGCGCCCGGCGTATCGCCGTGCACGCAAAGCGTGTCCACCTCGAGCGGGAGGAACCGGCCACCCTGCGCGATGACACCACCGTCGATCACGAAGGACAGGGCCTGCCTGGCGGCGGTCGCGGGGTCGGTGATGAGCGCACCGGGCAGGCGACGCGAGCGCAGCGTGCCATCGGCCTCGTACGCGCGGTCGATGAAGCCCTCCCGCGCGAGCCTCAGCCCTGCCTGCCCGGCCGCGCGCGCCATGGCCGATCCCGGCGGTGCCACGAGGACGAGCTGCGGATCCATCCCGGCGACCGCGCGCGCGATGGTGCCAGCGACCGCATCGTCGCGCTCGCCCTGGTTGTAGAGCGCGCCATGCGCCTTCACGCGCGTGAGCTGACCGCCAGCTCGCGACACGATGGCCAGCAACGCCTCGAGCTGGGTGCGGATGTCGGCACGCAGGGCTTCGGCCGGGATATCGAGCGGTGTGCGGCCGAAGCTCGCCGCGTCGCGGTAGCCGGGATGAGCGCCGATCGCGA